>NZ_JAYSFE010000234.1:0-3417 GCF_041913585.1 Allostella sp. | reverse complement strand
TGCCGTGCTGGCCGGCCTGCGCGAGATCGAGGCGCAGCGCTTCGGCTATGGCGGCGCCGTGGCGGACGGGGTGACCGTGGTCCACGCGGCGGCGCGCGGCGTCGACCCCGGCGCCCGCACGGTCGATCTCGGCGAGGGGCGGACGCTGGCCTACGACCGGCTGGTGGTGGCGCCCGGCATCGACATCGCCTGGAGTGCGCTCCCCGGCTACGACGAGGCGGCGGCCGAGGCGATGCCGCATGCCTGGAAGGCCGGGCCGCAGACGCTGCTGCTGCGCCGCCAGCTCGAGGCGATGGCGGATGGCGGGCTGGTGGTCCTGGCGGCGCCGGCCAACCCGTTCCGCTGCCCGCCCGGACCCTACGAGCGGGCGAGCCTCGTCGCCCATTTCCTCAAGACCCGCAAGCCGCGCTCCAAGCTCCTGCTGCTCGACGCCAAGGACGCCTTCTCCAAGCAGCGGCTCTTCGCCGACGCCTGGGACAGGCTCTATCCCGGCCTCATCGAGTGGGTGCCGCTGTCGGCGGGCGGCAGGCTGGTCCGCGTCGACCCGGCCGCGATGGTGCTGGAGACGGAGTTCGACCGTCACCGGCCGGCCGTCGCCAACGTCATTCCGCCGCAGCGGGCGGGGGCGATCGCTGCCGCCGCCGGCGTCGCCGACCGCACCGGCTGGTGCCCCATCGACCCCGTCACCTTCGAATCGCGTCTGGTGCCCGGCATCCATGTGCTGGGCGACGCGGCGATCGCCGGGGCGATGCCGAAATCGGCCTTCGCCGCCAATGCCCAGGCCAAGGTGGCGGCGCTGGCGATCGCCGCCCTGCTGCGCGGCGACCGGCCGGCGGAGCCGCGGCTGGTCAACACCTGCTACAGCCTGGTCGCGCCCGGCTACGGCATCTCGATCGCCGGCGTCTATCGTCCGCAGGGCGGTGTCCTGGCCGACATCCCGGGCGCCGGCGGCGCCAGCCCGCCCGACGCGCCCGCCGTCATCCGCGAACTCGAGGCCGACCATGCCGAGACCTGGTTCCGCACCGTCACGGCCGAGACCTTCGGCTAGGGTGGCGCTGGCCGTGGCCGCCATGCTGCCCCTGGCGCTGCCGGCCCTCGGCCAGGCGGTGCCGTTCATCGTGGAGGGCGACGGCATTCCGGCGCCGCTCGCCGCCGGCCCGCCGGACCCGGAGCAGGGCCGCCGCATCCTCCTCGACCGTCAGGTCGGCACCTGCCTGCTCTGCCATTCCGGCCCGTTTCCGGAGGAGCGCTTCCAGGGCACCGTTGGGCCGGACCTGGCCGGGGTCGGGTCGCGGCTGACCCCGGCGCAGATCCGCCTGCGCGTCGTCGATTCCCGCCGCCTTGTCCCGGAGACGATCATGCCCGCCTATCACGTCGCCGCCGGACGCAACCGCGTTGCCCGGCCGTGGCGCGATCGCCCGATCCTCGACGCCGGCCAGGTCGAGGACGTCGTCGCCTTCCTCGCCACCCTGCGGGACGCGCCGTGATCGGCCGCCGGCGGATGCTGCGCCTCGTCGCCGGGGCAGGGGTCGCGGCCGTGCTGGCGCCGCTGCCGGTCCGGGCGACGCCGGAGGAGGTGCGGGCGCTGATCGGCGCGCTGGCGGGCGAGGGGCCGGTCACCCGCGCGCGGGTCCGCCTCGATCTGCCGCTCCTGGTCGAGAACGGCAACGCCGTGGCGATGACGGTCGCGGTCGACGCGCCGCTCGCCGGGCCGGAGCGGGTCGAGGCCATCCATGTCTTCGCCGAGGCGAACCCGCTCCCCGACGTCGCCCGCTTCGAGTTCGGGCCCGCGGCCGGCCGGCCGATGGTCTCGACCCGTATCCGGCTCGCCACCTCGCAGACCGTGGTCGCGGTGGCGCGGACGGCCGACGGCCGCTTGTGGTCGGACGAGGTCGAGCTCCTGGTGACCCTGGCGGCGTGCCTGGAGTGAGGGGAGGGCGGACGATGGCGCTGGCGCGGTTCAACGTTCCGAAGACGGTGCAGGCGGGCGTGCCGTTCGAGGTCAAGGTCCTGATCCAGCACCCGATGGAGAGCGGTCAGCGCCGCGACGCGCGCGGCCGCCCGATCCCGCGCGACATCGTCCACGCCTTCACCTGCACCTGCAACGGCGAGCTCGTGCTGCGCGTCGCGCTCTTTCCGGCGATCGCCGCCAACCCGTTCCTTGCCTTCCACGTCGTCGCCAAGGAGAGCGGCACGCTCGAGTTCGCCTGGGAGGACGACCAGGGCGGCCGCCACCGCGAGACCGTGCCGATCACCGTCGCATGAGGGCGGCCGGCCTCCTGGCGCTCGCCCTGGCGATCGCGGCCACGGCGCCGGCCGGAACGGCGGAGAAGCGCTCCGGCTACCACGATCTCGGGCCGCAGACGCGGGCGATGCAGGACGACGACGACGCCAACCCGGCCTTCCTCTGGGTCGCGCGCGGGGAGGCGCTGTGGCGGGACCGGCCGGCGCGCGCGGACGGGTCGGGCCCGGCCGCCCGCTCCTGCCAGGATTGCCACGGCGACGCGGCGGCGGCGATGCGCGGCGTCGCCGCCCGCCAGCCCGCCTGGGACGAGGCCGCCGGGCGGCTCATGAACCTGGAGCAGCGCATCGACCGCTGCCGCGAGGAGCGCCAGGGCGCGCCGCCGCTGCCGGCCGAAGGCGACGACCGGCTGGCGCTCGCCGCCCTCGTCGGGCTGCAGTCGCGCGGGCTGCCGATGGCGGCCTCGGGCGAGGGGCCGGCCGCGCCGGCCGCGCAACTCGGCCGGCGCCTCTTCCACACCCGGTTCGGCCAGTTCGACCTCGCCTGCGCCCAGTGCCACCACGGCGCGGCGGGTCAGCGGCTAGCGGGCAGCCCCATCCCGCAGGGCCATGCCAACGGCTATCCGATCTATCGCCTGGAATGGCAGGGCATGGGCTCCTTCGCCCGCCGCCTGCGCAACTGCATGACCGGAATCCGCGCCGAGCCCTTCCCCGCCGGCTCGGACGAGGCGCTGGCGCTGGAACTGCACCTGGCCTTGCGGGCTGCCGGCCTGCCGGTCGAAACGCCGGCGGTGCGGCCGTAGACGGCGGCGCGGCCCGCCGGACGCGCGACGGTCGCAGGTCTGACGGACGATCCCTCGTGGTGCGCGCCAGCGCCCGGACGCTCCTCGACTCGCTCGGACCGTGGCTCTTCGCAAGCCAAGCGGAGGCGCCCCCAGCCCTGGCGAAGTCGAGGGACCCACCGGCCGGATCCGCACGTGGGGGGGGAGCCGGGATGGCTGCCGCGGCGCTTCGCCAGTGCGGGATGTGGTCGGCCGCGGCGGCTCCGGCGAGCCGCAGACCGGGGATGGCGGACCGGTCGGCGATGCCTGCGATCGCGGCTGGCGGGACCCCGGGAGGTAATGGTGCCGACGCGCGGATTTGAACCGCGGACCTACTGATTACGAATCAGTTGCT
>NZ_JAYSFE010000233.1:0-3578 GCF_041913585.1 Allostella sp. | reverse complement strand
CGCACCCGCGAGGTGAAGCGCTCGCGGATCATCTTGAAGCCGATCATCAGGTCGGCGACGACGAGCTCGCCCGTCCGCTCGCGGATGCGCGCGGCGACGCACCAGGGCAGGAACTCGGGATAACGCTCGATGTCCGCGACGAGGTCGAAGAGCTGCTCCGGGCTATAGGGGAGCAGCCGCTGCTCGGCGTGCGTCGGCATCCGTCCGGCGGCGCCGCCCTAGGCGGCGCCGGACAGCCGCGCCTCGCGGGCGGCCCGCAGGCGCACGAAATCGTCGCCGGCATGGTAGGAGGAGCGCGTCAGCGGCGAGGCCGACACCATCAGGAATCCCTTGCCGTAGGCCTGGGTCTCGATGCTGGCGAACTCGTCCGGCGTGACGAACCGGTCGACGCGGTGGTGCTTCGGCGTCGGCTGCAGGTACTGGCCGACGGTGAGGAAGTCGACATCGGCCGCGCGCAGGTCGTCCATCACCTGCAGCACCTCCTCCTTCGATTCGCCGAGACCGACCATGATGCCGGACTTGGTGAAGATCGAGGGGTCGATGCGCTTGACCTGGTCGAGCAGGCGGAGCGAGTTGAAGTAGCGCGCACCCGGCCGGACCTCGCCATAGAGCCGCGGCACCGTCTCCAGATTGTGGTTGAAGACATCCGGCCGCGCCGCCGCCACCACCTCGATCGCCCCGTCCTTGCGCAGGAAATCGGGCGTCAGCACCTCGATGGTCGTGCCGGGAGCGGCGGCGCGGATGGCGCGGATGGTGCGCGCGAAATGCTCGGCGCCGCCGTCCGGCAGGTCGTCGCGGTCGACCGAGGTCACCACGACGTGCTTCAGCCCCATCTTGCCGACCGCCTCGCCGACGCGCTCGGGCTCGTGCGGGTCGAGCAGGTCGGGCCGGCCGGTGGCGACGTTGCAGAACGTGCAGGCGCGGGTGCAGACGCTGCCGAGGATCATCACCGTGGCGTGCTTCTGCGACCAGCATTCCCCGATGTTGGGGCAGGCGGCCTCCTCGCACACGGTGCGGAGGTCGAGCCCACGCATCAGGTCGCGGGTCTCGGCATAGGTGCGGGAGGTCGGCGCCTTCACCCGGATCCAGGCGGGCTTGCGCTGGATCGGGTTGTCCGGCCGGTTGACCTTCTCGGGATGGCGGACCTGGTCCGCGGACGACGCCATGGCGGGCGCGGGACTCCTCGCGGGATGGAAGGCTAGAAGTGGAGCGTGCGGCCGTAGGCGTCAAGCACGGCCTCGTGCATGACCTCGGAGATGGTCGGATGCGGGAAGGTCGTCGCCATCAGCTCCGCCTCGGTCGCTTCGAGCGTCCGGGCGATGGTGTAGCCCTGGATGAGCTCGGTCACCTCGGGCCCGATCAGGTGCGCGCCGAGCAGTTCGCCGGTCTTGGCGTCGAACACCGTCTTGGCCAGCCCCTCGGTCTCGCCGAGCGCGATCGCCTTGCCGTTGCCGATGAAGGGGAAGCGCCCGACCCGGACCTCGTGGCCCAGTTCCTTCGCCCGCTTCTCGGTCAGGCCGACGCTGGCGACCTGCGGCGCGCAGTAGGTGCAGCCGGGAATCTTCGTCACGTCCATGGGATGAACGCCCTTCACCCCGGCGATCCGCTCGACGCAGAGCACCGCCTCGTGCATCGCCTTGTGGGCGAGCCAGGGCGGGCCGGCGAGATCGCCGATGGCGTAGACCCCCTTCTCGCCGGTGGCGCACCACTGGTCGATGACGACATGGGTGCGGTCGACCACCACCTTCGTGCCTTCGAGCCCGATATTCTCGACATTGCCGACGATGCCGACGGCCGAGATGACGCGCTCGGCCGTGACCTCGACGGTCTTGCCGCCGGCCGCGATCGTCGCCGTCACGCTGTCGGCCGCCTTCTTCAGGCCCTTCACCTGGGCGCCGGTCAGGATCTTCATGCCCTGCTTCTCGAACGCCTTGCGGGCGAAGGCCGAAATCTCCTCGTCCTCCACCGGCAGCACCCGGTCGAGCATCTCGACGACCGTCACCTCGGCACCCATGGTGCGATAGAAGCTGGCGAACTCGATGCCGATGGCGCCCGAGCCGACGACCAGCAGCGACTTCGGCATGCGGTCGGGAACCATCGCCTCCTTGTAGGTCCAGACCAGCTTGCCGTCCGGCTCGAGGCCGGGGACGGAGCGCGCGCGGGCGCCGGTCGCGAGGATGATGCTGGCGGCAGCGAGCGTCGCCACCGCCTTGTCGTCTTTGGTGACCGCGACCTTGCCCGCCCCGGCGAGCCGGCCATGGCCGTCGAACACCGTCACCTTGTTCTTGCGCATCAGGTGCCGGACGCCGTTCTGGAGCTGCTGGGCGACGCCGCGCGAACGCTTGACGACCTTCTGCGGGTCGAAGGCGACCTTCTCCGCCGACAGCCCGAAGGCGTCGGCATGCTGCATCAGGTGATAGACCTCGGCCGAGCGCAGCAGCGCCTTGGTCGGGATGCAGCCCCAGTTGAGGCAGATGCCGCCCAGGTGCTCGCGCTCGACCAGCGCGGTCTTCATGCCGAGCTGGGCGGCGCGGATGGCGGCGACATAGCCGCCGGGCCCGCCGCCGATGACGATCAGGTCGAACCGTTCTTCCGCCATGGGGCGTTCCTTTCCGGAGGGCGGCGCCGCCGCCCCCCTCCTACAGCAGCATGCTGAGCGGGTCTTCGATCAGCCCCTTGAAGGCGGCCAGGAAGCGGGCGCCGATCGCACCGTCGACGACCCGGTGGTCGACCGAGAGCGTGCAGGTCATCTGGGTGGCGATGGCGAGGGCGCCGTCCTTCACCACCGGACGCTGCTCGCCGGCACCGACCGCGAGGATGCAGGCCTGCGGCGGGTTGATGATGGCGGCGAAGTTGGGGATCCCGAACATGCCGAGGTTGGACACGCTGAAGGTGCCGCCCTGGAACTCCTCGGGCTTCAGCTTGCCGTCCTTGGCGCGCTGGGCGAGGTCGCGCATCTCCTCGGAGATGGTGGCGAGCCCCTTCTGGTCGGCCTTCTTGACGATCGGCGTGATGAGCCCGTTGGGGATGGCGACCGCGACCGAGACGTCGACCTGCTCCCACATCAGGATGCCGTCGTCGCTCCACGAGGCGTTGGCCTGCGGCACCTTGCGCAGCGCCAGCGCGACGGCGCGGATGACGAAGTCGTTGACCGACAGCTTGTAGGCGTCGGAACGGCCGTTCAGTTCCTTGCGCGTCGCCAGCAGCCGGTCGATCGCGCAGTCGACCGAGAGGTAGAAGTGCGGCACCTGTTGCTTCGACTCGCTGAGACGGCGGGCGATCGTCCGCCGCATCGAGGTGTGCGCGTCGAGCCGGTAGGGGATGTTGCCGGCGAGCAGGGCGACGTGGTCCTTGCCGAGGGGGGCCGCCGCCGCAATCGGCGCGGGGCGCGGGGCAGCCGCAGGCGCCGCGGCCGGCTGGGGCGCCGCGGCCGCTGCCGGCGCGGCGTGTGCCGGGGCCCGGCCGAGGGCCGCCTCGATTTCCTACTTGACGATGCGCCCGCCCGGACCCGACCCGGCGAGGCCGGCGAGGTCGTTGCCCGCCTGGGCCGCCAACCGCCGCGCGAGCGGCGAGGCCGC
>NZ_JAYSFE010000232.1:0-3583 GCF_041913585.1 Allostella sp. | reverse complement strand
GAGGAGGCGATGTACTACGACGCCGACTTCATCCGCGCCCTCGAATACGGCCTGCCCCCGACCGGCGGCTGCGGCATCGGCATCGACCGGCTGGTGATGCTGCTGACCGACAGCGCGAACATCCGGGACGTGATCCTCTTCCCGCAGATGCGTCCTGAGTGAGGGTGAAGCGGCCACGCTCGATCCCGTGGCCCGCCCCGGCCACCCGAGCCGGGACGGGGTCGCCGTGACCGGCACCGACCCGGCGCTGGTCGCCGCCGCCGAGGCGGCGCTGGCGGCACGGCCGACGCGGCGCACGGTGCTGGTCGAGCACGCCGGCCGGCGCTACATCGCCAAGCGCCTGGCCGAACGGCCGCGCCGGCTGACGCAGACGCTGTTCATGCGCTGGCTGGTCAAGCGCATCACCGGGCAGCCGCTGCCGCTGCGCACCCTGGCGCTTTCGGAAGCGGCGTACAGCATGGACTTCGAGGCGCGGCGCATCGCGGCGCTGGCGGCCGCCGGCGCGCGCGTGCCGCGCCTCGCCCACCGCAGCGACGGCTACCTGCTGCTGGAGCACTGCGGCACCGTCGCCGCCGAACACCTCGAACGCTGGACGCCGGAGGAATGGCGGACGATGCTGCCGCGCCTCGCCGCCGAGCTGGGCGCCTTCCACCGCGCCGGCCTGTGGCACGGCGGCGCGCAGCTCAAGAACATCACCCTCGAGGACGGCGTGTCCACGCGCATCGACTTCGAGGAGAACTTCGGCGAATTCCTGCCGCTGCCGGTGGTCCAGACGACCGACCTGGCACTCTTCCTGAATTCCGTCTCGCTGGCCGGGCCGATCGACGAGGCCGAATCCCGCCGCCTGCTGCCCGCTCTGCTCGCCGCCTACTTCGCGGCGCACTCGCCCGAGGGCGGCAACGCGGTGCGCGCGGTGCTGGCGCGCGCGCTCCCCTGGCTGCGCCGTCTGAGCCGCCTGGCGCGGCCGTTCCGGCGCTTCTCGCGCAAGGGCATACGGCGTGTCGCCATCCTCGTGGACGTCTTCGCCGGACTCGACACGCCCGCCCGCCCCGGCCCCCCGCCCGCCGCATGACGCCGCTTCCCGACACCCTGCTTCCCGCCACCCTGCTCCGCGCCGCCGACGGCACGCCGCGCTCCGACGTCTATGACGACGTCTACCACAGCGCGGCCGGCGCCCTCGGCCAGGCCCGCCATGTCTTCCTTGCCGGCAACGGCCTGCCGGAGCGCTGGCGGGGACGCGAGCGCTTCGCCGTGCTCGAGACCGGCTTCGGCCTCGGCGGCAACTTCCTCGCCACCTGGGCGGCCTGGCGCGCCGATGCGCAACGCTGCGAACGGCTGCACTTCGTCTCGTGCGAAAAGCACCCCTTCACCGCCGCCGATATCGCCGCCGTGCACGCCACCCTGTTCGCCGATGCGGACGGGGTGGATGAGGCCACCGACGCGGCCGTGCTGGCGCCGCTCGCCGCCCGGCTGCGCGCGCAATGGCCGCAGCTGGTGCCGGGCTTCCAGCGCCTGCACTTCGACGAGGGCCGCGTGACCCTGACCCTGCTCCTCGGCGACGCGGTGCGGCTGCTGCCGCAACTCGACCCCGGCGACGGCATCGACGCCTTCTTCCTCGACGGCTTCTCGCCGGCGAAGAATCCCGACCTGTGGTCGCCGGCGCTGCTCGGCCAGCTCGCCCGCCTCGCCGCCCCCGGCGCCACGCTGGCCACCTGGTCGGTGGCGGCCGGCGTGCGCGAGGCGCTGGCGGCAAGCGGCTGGCAGCTCGACAAGGCCCCGGGCTTCGCCGGCAAGCGCGACATGTTGCGCGGCCGGCGCCCCGGAGCGGCGAACCCCGCGGGCCGAAACGGCCGGATCGGCGCCGGGGACCGCCGCGCCATCGTCGTCGGCGCCGGTCTCGCCGGCACCAGCGCGGCCGAGCGCCTGGCGGCGCGCGGCTGGCGGGTCGACCTGATCGAGCAGGCCGAAGCGCCGGGACAAGGCGCCTCGGGCAACCGCGCCGGCGTGCTGCGCCCGCTCCCCTCGCTCGACGACAACCGGCTGGCCCGCCTCACCCGCGCCGCCTTCCTGTACACCCGCCAGCACTGTGCCGATCTCGCCGAGGCCGGCCTGCCGCTGCGCTGGGGACCGGTCGGCGTGCTCCACCTGGCACGCGACGACGTGCATGAAGCGACGCAACGGCGCGTGGTCGACACGCTCCGCCCACCCGCCGGCTACCTGCGCCACGTCGACCGCGACGAGGCCGGGCGGCTGGCCGGCTGGCCGGCCCCGGCCGGTGGCTGGTGGTTTCCGGGCGGCGCCTGGGTGCAGCCGCCGAGCCTCTGCCGCGCCAACCTGGCCCGGCACGGCGAGCGCATCCGCACCCGCTTCGGCGTGCGCGCCACCGCCGTCGAACGCATCGACGGCGGCTGGCGGGTGTGCGGCGAGGACGGCCGTCCGCTCGCCGAGGCGCCGGTGCTGATCCTCGCCAATGCCACCGATGCCTGCCGTCTGGGCGTCCTCCCCTGGCTGCCGCTGCGCGCCGCGCGCGGACAGGTCACACACCTGCCGGCGGCGGAGGCAGATTCCCCGCCGCGCGTGGTGGTCTGCCGGCTCGGCTACGTCACGCCCGCCGTCGATGGCGTGCGCAGCGCCGGCGCCACCTTCCTGGCCGACGACACCGGAACGGTGCTGCGTCCGGCCGAACACGCGGAAAATCTCGCCAAGCTGGATTTCATCCTGCCCGGCTACACCGCCGCGCTGACGCCCTCCCCCGATCCGGCCACGCTCGACGGACGCGTCGGCTGCCGTCCGGTCTCGCCCGACCGCCTGCCGATGGTCGGCCCGCTGGCCGACACCAGCGCCATCGACCCGGCGCACCCGCCCCGCGTGCTGGCCGACCTGCCGGCGCTGCCGGGACTCTGCCTGATCGACGGTTTCGGCGCGCGCGGCCTGGTCTGGTCGGCGCTCGCCGGCGAACTGCTGGCCAGCCACATCGCCGGCGACCCGCTGCCGCTCGAGACCGAGCTGGCGGCCGCCGTCGATCCCCGCCGCTTCCTCCTGCCCGGCCGGCGTCGCACCGTGCCGCGCGACACCGCGCCCGACGCGTGAAGCCATCGGCGCAGGGCAACGGGCCGATGCGGCGTCAACCGCAGGGAAACCGGCCTCGAGTCCGCGCCCCCGTGACCCTCGTCGCGCACTGAAGTTGTAAGCCTTTGTTGCAGCGGTCCGCGCCACGGCGGATCGCACGTTGAATCGGCATTGTCCCCACCGGAGCGATCCGATCATGCCGACCCCCACCCCGCATCCCGTCCCGCACCCCGTTCAGCAGACCGTGTCCGGCCCGCGCGCCGGCACCACGCATCCGCTGATCCTGCTCGCCGCCACGGCGGTCACCGCCGCCAGCCTGACGGCCATCGCCGCGCTGCTCGGCTGGCTGCCCGGAAACCGGGAGACCCCGGCCGAGCCGCCGCCGCTGGCGGCCAGCGCGCCCATCCCGGCCGCACCCGCCGCACCGCCGCAGACCCCCCCCGTCATCGCCCCGCCGGCACCCGCCGCACCGGCCGCGGCGGCACCGGCCGAAGCACGCCCGCCCCGGCGCGTG
>NZ_JAYSFE010000231.1:0-3637 GCF_041913585.1 Allostella sp. | reverse complement strand
TGGCGATGGCGCGGAAATAGCTGGCGCCGAGGAAGGCGCAGACCTCGTCGAAATAGTCGGGCCGGTTCATCGGCGCATGGAGGCGGAAGCCGGCGAATCCGAGGTCGCCGTCGGCCGGCTTGCCGACCTGCGACAGGTCGAAAAGGTCGGGGGCGTAGGCGATGCGCCGGGCCTGGCCGCCGGCCACCTCGTACATCTCCACCCGGTCCTTGTAGAGGAAGCCGCGATGGAAGAACTGGACGGCGAAGGGCAGCTTGTCCGCCGCCCACAAGGCGCGGTCCGGACGGTAGCGGATGGTGCGGTAGCCGTCGTAGCCGAGCCTGGCGAGTGCCCCGGAGAGCGTGTCCTTCGGCGCCTGCCATGGCCGGGCGGCCAGTTCCCGCGCCAGCCGCCGCACGGTCCCCGGCTCGAACGGATGCGCCGGGTCGGTCACCGCCGAGGCGGCGCCGAACTCGCGGGTCATGGCCAGCACGAACGGCAGGGACATCGCCCCGGCCAGCAGATCCCGTCGCCGCACCCGTCCGCCTCCTCGAGCGAGAAGGGCGGGTCCGACCCCCGGCGGATCGGCCCACCCTCCCCGAGAACGCGGGACGGGCGGGGCCGTTCCTCGGGTCCCTCGCCTCAGTTCAGCCGCAGGTCGACGATGTGTGCCGGGTCGGGCGCGATCTCGCCGCGCTCGACCCGCTGGACGATGTCGGTGAGGGCGGCGTTGGCGGCGGCCTCGATGCCGATCTCGCGCCCGCGGTCGACGACATAGCCGTTGAGGAAGGCGATCTCGGTCCGGCGGCCCTTCACCATGTCCTGGCCCATCGACGGGCGCTGCCCCTCCGCGCGTTTGCGGGCGCCGGCGGCGAGCGTGTCCTCGGCCGTGCGCAGGGCCGCCGCGTCGCCCTCGCCGGCCGCGGCCAGCACCTCGGGCCGGATGTTGAGGATGTCCTCGAGCACGTAGCCGGCCGCCTGCCCGACCCGGACCGCCTCGCTGCCGAGCCGGATCGAGAAGCGGCGGATGGCGTCCTCGCGCATCATCGCGTTGCCGGAGAGGCCGGTGCAGGCGGAGAGGCCGTTCTGCATCGAGTTGGCGACCAGCTTCGACCACCGTTCGCCCCACAGGTTGGTCGTGACCTTGGCGCTGTCCGAGAGGCCGACGAGCCGCGCCACCGCCTCGACGCGCGGCGTGATCCGGCCATGCACCTCGCCGGCGCGGAAGATCGTGTAGGCGGCCCCGCCCTTCTCCACCCCGCGATGGACATGGCCCGGTTCGTAGAGCTCGACCGAGATCTTCGAGGCGATGCAGCCGACGGTGCGCCCCCAGCCGACGACCGCGGCGACCCGTTCCTCGTTCATGCAGTTCTGCAGCGAGACGACGAAGCCGCCCGGCGCCAGGTACTGGCGGATCAGCATGGTCGCCCATTCGGTGTCGTAGGACTTGACCGAGACGAAGGCGATGTCGACCGGCTTCTCGCGGGCGAGCTGCTGGGCGTCGGTCAGGTGCAGCGCGCGGACCGGCTGCACGAACTCCTCCTCGGCGGTGACGCCGGTGACGCGCAGGCCGTGGGCGCGCATGTGCTCGACATGCCGCGGCCAGGCATCGAGGAGCGTCACGTCCTCGCCCGCCCGGGCCATGTGGGCGCCGACATAGGAACCGACGGCGCCCGCGCCGACGATCGCGATCCTGCTCTTCATGGGCATCCTTCCCTGGGGTTGGCCCGGGATGGTGCCGTGCTGCGGGCGGCTGGGGCAATGGCTCCGGCGCTCAGGATCGACCGACCTCGCCGCGCGCCTTCTCGGCCAGGGCCTCGTATTCGCGGCGCAGCTTGGCCAACTCCTTCTCCGACATCTCCTCGAGGTCGAGCAGGCGGTTGTCGGCGCGCTCGACGGCGCGCAGCAGCTCGTCGAGCTTGATCTGCACCGTCTCCGCGTCCCGGTTCTGCGAGTTCTGGATCAGGAACACCATCAGGAAGGTGACGATGGTGGTGCCGGTGTTGATCGTCAGCTGCCACAGCTCCGAGAAGCCCAGGAACGGGCCGGACGCCGCCCAGACGACCACCGCGGCGACGGCCATTCCGAAGACCGGCGCCCGCCCCATGATCGCGGCGGCCCTGGCGGCGAAGCGGCTGAACAGGCTCTTGCGACGCATGCGGCGGCTCCCTGGGACGGATGTACCGAGCCCGCGAACGGCGGGCGCCGCGCCGCGTTCCCGCGCGCCGGACCGATTTCTCGGCCGTCGCGGCCGGAACTCGCGCCTGCCGGCATGGGTTCTGGAGGCGATGCAACCAGACATCGGGAGCCCCACCATGTCCAAGATCGCGCTTGCGACGGCCGTGCTGCTCGGCCTCGCGGCCGGCGGTGCCGCCGCCCAGACGACACCCCCCGCGACCCGCGACGCCCCGGCCAACCCTGCCGTCAACTCGACCGGGCCCAACAACCCGGGCGCGCCGGCGCCGGGCGCCAACTCCTTCACCGAGACCCAGGCGCGGGCGCGGCTGGAGGACCAGGGCTACACCGCCGTCAGCGGCCTGACCAAGGACAAGGACGGGATCTGGCGCGGCTCGGCCATGCGCAACGGCCAGAAGGTCGAGGTCGCCCTCGACTACCAGGGCAACATCGTCGCGCGCTGACCCCGCCCGCCACCCGACCCACCGCACCGACCACGGAGCACCGACATGAAGACGACCGTCTCCCGCCTCTACGACAGCTATGACGATGCCGCCCGCGCCGTGAACGGCCTGGTCGATGCCGGCATCCCGCAGGAGGACATCGGCATCGTCGCGAGCAACGTCGAAGGCCGTACCGTGCCGACCGTCGTCGAGACAACGGACGCCGGCGGCGGTGCCGGGACGGGCGCCGGCATCGGCGGCCTCCTCGGCGGCGGCGCCGGTCTGCTGGCCGGCCTCGGGATGCTGGCGATCCCCGGTCTCGGCCCGGTCGTCGCCGCCGGCTGGCTCGCCTCGACCGCGGCCGGCGCCGTCGCCGGCGTCGCCGCCGGGGCGGTCACCGGCGGCATCATCGGAGCGCTCACCAACGCCGGCGTCAGCGAGGTGCACGCCAACGTCTATGCCGAGGGCGTGCGTCGCGGCGGGGCGCTGGTGACGGCGCGCGTCGACGACGAGCGCCTCCCCGCCGCCAACGCGATCCTCGACCGCCACGGCCCGGTCGATCCCGAGGCCCGCGGGCGCGCCTACCGCGAAGGCGGCTGGTCGCGCTTCGACGAAGGCGCCGACCCCTATACCGCCGAGCAGGTGGCGCGCGAGCGCCGCTTCTATGAGCGCGGGCCGATGATCTGACCCGTTCGGTGCGGGGCGCGGGGCGGTCGTCAGTCCGGACGGCCGCCCTGCCAGGCGGTGTCGAACCAGCCGGACAGCGCCTGGAGCTGGGCTTCCAGTCCGAGCACATGCCCCAGCAGTTCGACCGCATAGGCACCGACGGCCTCCTGGCTGGGCGGGTCGTCAGCGGGCGGCAGCGGCCGCTGCGGGACCGCCAGCAGCGCGTGCGGGCGCGCCGGCAGGGTCGGTTCCAGTCGGCTCACGGTGGGCGGCGTCGAGTTCGCGCAGGCGGCGAGCAGCGAGCCGCAGAGCAGGACCGACGGGATCGAGGGCATCCTTCTCACGGCGAACCTCCCGGACGATGGTGACGGTGC
>NZ_JAYSFE010000230.1:0-3640 GCF_041913585.1 Allostella sp. | reverse complement strand
CTGCTGCATGGCCTCAAGGTCGTCGCCGTCGCGGTGGTGGCGCAGGCGATCTGGGGCATGGCCCGGAGTCTCTGCCCCGACACCCCGCGGGTCACGCTCGCCGTCCTGGCGGCGATCGCCGTCCTCGCCGCGCCGACGCCGTTCATCCAGGTGGCGGTGGTGGCGGCGGGCGGCGTCGCCGGCCTGCTGCTGCCGCGCACCGAGAGCGAGCCGCCGCACATGCCGCTCGGAATCGAGATCTCGCGCAGCCTCGCGGTCGCGGCACTCGTCCTCTTCCTGGCGCTCCTCGTCGGCCTGCCCGTTCTCGCCGCCGCCGGCGGCTCCCACACCGTCGCGGTGATCGACGGCTTCTACCGCGCCGGCTCGCTCGTCTTCGGCGGCGGCCACGTCGTGCTGCCGCTGCTGCAGGCCGAAGTGGTGCCGCCCGGCTGGGTCTCCGACGACGACTTCCTGGCCGGGTACGGCGCCGCACAGGCGGTTCCGGGACCGCTCTTCACCTTTGCCGCCTATCTCGGCGCGGTCATGGGGCCGGCACCGAACGGCTGGGCGGGGGCGACGATCTGCCTCGTCGCCATCTTCGTGCCGTCCTTCCTCCTGGTCGTGGGCGCCCTGCCGTTCTGGGACGCGCTCCGCCGGGTCCGGCGGGTGCGACAGGCGCTGGTCGGGATCAACGCGGCGGTCGTCGGGCTGCTGCTGGCTGCCTTCTACGACCCGGTCTGGACCAGCGGCATCCGCTCGGCCGCCGATTTCGGACTGGCAGCGGCCGCCTTCACGCTGCTCGTCTTCTGGAAGGTGCCGCCGTGGCTGGTGGTGCTGCTGTCCGGCGCGGCCGGCTGGGCGATCCAGGCAGCGACCTGACCATCCCCGCCGCCGCTCACGGGGCCGGGGTCGGCAGGCCTGGAAAGGCGGCGGCGATGCGGTCCCACAGGCCGTCGCGCACGGTGCGGTAGGAATCGAGGCGGACCTCCCGGCTCCCCTCGACGATCGTCGGATCGAAGGTCGGCCAGTACTCGACGTCGACCGCCATCGTCCGCGTCAGCTCCAGCGCCCGGTGATGGGCCTCCGGCGACAGGGTGACGATGAGGTCGAACGAGGTGTCCTCCAGTTCGTCGAAGCTCTTGGAGCGGTGGCGCGACAGGTCGAGCCCGATCTCCGCCATGACGGCGACGGCGAACGGGTCGACCGGATCCGGACGCACGCCCGCGGAATCGACGAAGATGCGCTGGCGGTGAAGCTGCTTCAGGATCGCCTCCGCCATCGGTGAACGGACCGCGTTCTGGGTGCAGGCGAAGAGGACGCTGCCGGGACGGCGCAAGAGGTCAGCCCCGGATGTGCAGGACGCAGACCAGCGTGAAGAGCCGGCGCGCGGTGGAGTGGTCGACCGTCACCCGGTCCGCCAGCCGCTCGCGCAACAGGCTCGAGCCCTCGTCGTGGAGCGCCCGACGGCCCATGTCGATCGCCTCGATCTGCGACGGCGAGGATCGGCGGATGGCCGCGTAGTAGCTCTCGCAGATGAGGAAATAGTCGCGGACGATGCGGCGGAAGGGGAGCAGCGGCACGACGATGTCGGCGAGCGGCCGGTCGCCCGCGTCGCGGACGCCGAGGCGGAGCCGGTTGTCGGCGATGGCGAGGTGCAGGTGGTAGGGACCGTCCGGGCCATCGACCAGCCGGAAGGTGTTCTCCTCGACGAGATCGAAGAGCGCCACCGCCCGCTCGTGCTCGACGTCCGGGCTGCGGCGCAGCACGGTGTGCTCGTCGAGCGTGACGCGGGCGATGCGCCGGGCTCCGGGCGCGGCCGGGGCCGCGCCGTCGCCGGCCGGCGCCTCAGCCGGCGGCGGCGAGCCGGATCGCGACCGACCGCGCGTGGGCATGGAGCCCTTCGGCCTCGGCGAGCGTCACCGCCGCCGGCCCGATCCGCGCCAGGCTGCCAGCGTCGCACGCGACGAAGGTCGTGCGCTTGAGGAAGTCGAGGACGCCGAGCCCGGAGGCGAAGCGGGCGCTGCGCGCCGTCGGCAGCACATGGTTGGGGCCGGCGACATAGTCGCCGATCGCCTCCGGCGTGTGGCGGCCGAGGAAGACGGCGCCGGCGTTGGTGATCCGGTCGGCGAGCGGCTGCGGCTCGGCGACCGCCAGTTCGAGGTGTTCGGGCGCCAGCCGGTCGACCAGCGCCGGCGCCTCCTCGAGGTCGCGCAGCAGGATGACGGCACCGAAATCGGCCCAGCTCCGGCCGGCGATCTCGCGCCGGGGCATGGTCCGGAGCGAACGCTCGACGGCCGCGACGACACGGTCGGCGAACCCATTGTCGTCCGTCAGCAGGATCGACTGGGCGGCGGTGTCGTGCTCGGCCTGGGAGAGGAGGTCGGCTGCGATCCATTCCGCATCGTTGAACGCATCGGCCACGACCAGGATCTCGGACGGGCCGGCGATCATGTCGATGCCGACCTTGCCGAAGACCCGCCGCTTGGCGGCGGCGACGTAGGCATTGCCAGGGCCGACGATCTTGTCGACCGGCCGGATCGTCTCGGTGCCGTAGGCGAGCGCCGCCACCGCCTGAGCGCCGCCGATGCGGTAGACCTCGTCGACGCCGGCGATCGCCAGCGCCGCCAGCACCAGCGGGCTCACCACCCCGTCCGGCGTCGGCACGGTGACGGCGAGGCGTCCGACCCCGGCCACCCGCGCCGGCAGCGCGTTCATCAGGACGGAGCTCGGGTAGGCGGCGAGTCCGCCCGGCACATAGAGCCCGACGGCCGGGATCGGCCGCCAGACCGCCCCGACGCGGACGCCGGCATCGTCGACATGGTCGATGCCGGCAGGGATCTGCAGCCGATGGAACGCCTCGATCCGCCGCGCCGCCAGCCGCAGCGCGGCGACGGTGGCCGGATCGCAGCGCTCGACGGCCGCGGCCAGCTCGGCCGGCGGGATGCGGAGCCCGGCCGCACCGGCGTCGAAGCGGTCGAAGCGGAGCGTGTAGGCGACGACCGCGGCGTCCCCTTGCGCGCGCACGTCGGCGATGATCGCGGCGGCGACCTGGTCGACGTCCTCGTCCGCCTCGCGCTTCTCGGCGAGCAGGGTGGCGAACGCGGCCTCGAAGCCGGCGTCCGCCGTCGAAAGTCGGCGCACCATCGTCAGTGCCGGGTGGCCGCCGGCTCGGCCACGGCGCGGAAGCGCTCGACCCAGCCCTGGACCTCGTCCGGACGGGTCTTCAGGGCCGCCCGGTTGACGATCAGGCGCGACGAGATGTCGGCGATGTGCTCGATCTCGACCAGCCCGTTGGCCTTCAGCGTCGACCCGGTCTGCACGAGATCGACGATGTAGCGGCAGAGGCCGATGCGCGGCGCCAGTTCGACGGCGCCATGCAGGCGGATGCATTCCGCCTGCACGCCGCGGGCGGCGAAGTGCCGGCTGGCGAGGTGCGGATACTTGGTGGCGACGCGGACATGGCTCCAGCGCGTCGGGTCGTCGGAGGCCGACAGTTCCTCGGGCTCGGCCACCATCAGCCGGCAATGGCCGATCCGGAGGTCGAGCGGGGCATAGATCTCCGGATAGTCGAACTCCATCAGCACGTCGCTGCCGGCGACGCCGAGGTGCGCCGCCCCGAAGGCGACGAAGGCACCGACGTCGAAGCTGCGGACGCGGATGA
>NZ_JAYSFE010000229.1:0-3648 GCF_041913585.1 Allostella sp. | reverse complement strand
CTCTCCCAGATCCATACCCAGATCATGTGGAACCGCCTGATCGCGGTCGTCGAGGAGCAGGCGCAGACCCTGATCCGCACCGCGTTCAGCCCGATCGTGCGCGAGTGCGGCGACCTGTCGGCCGGGGTGTTCGACCTCCGGGGCCGGATGCTGGCGCAGGCGGTGACGGGGACGCCCGGGCACGTCAACTCGATGGCGGAATCGGTGAAGCACTTCCTTCGCCACTTCCCGGTCGAGACGATGGAAGAGGGCGACATCTACATCACCAACGACCCGTGGATGGGCACGGGCCACCTCAACGACTTCGTCCTGACGACGCCCTGCTTCCACCGCGGCAAGCTGGTGGCGCTCCTCTCCTGCACCAGCCACCTCATGGACATCGGCGGCATCGGCTTCGGGCCGGACGGCAGCGACGTCTTCATGGAGGGGCTCTACATCCCGATGCTGAAGCTCGCCTCGCGCGGGGTGATGAACGAGACGCTGCTGGCGATGATCCGCGCCAACACAAGGCTTCCCGTCGACACCGAGGGCGACGTCTACTCGCTCGCCGCCTGCAACGACGTCGGCTGCAAGCGGCTGGCCGAGATGATGGACGAGTTCGGGCTGGACAGCCTCGACGACCTGGCCGAGCACATCATCCACCACTCGCGCGAGGCCGTGCTGGCCGAAATCCGCCGCCTGCCGCAGGGGTCCTGGAGCTTCCGCATGACGGTCGACGGCTTCGACCAGCCGATCGAGCTGGCCGCCACCGTCACCGTCTCGGCCGACGGCATCCATGTCGACTACGAGGGCACCTCGCCCGCGTCCGCCAAGGGCATCAACGTGCCGATCGCCTACACCACGGCCTATACCTGCTTCGGCCTCGGCTGCGTCGTCGCCGCGCAAATCCCCAACAATGCCGGGTCGCTGGAGCCGCTGACGGTCTCGGCCCCGCCCGGCACCATCCTCAACGCGCCCTATCCGCTGCCCGTCTCCTCCCGCCACATCACCGGGCAGATGCTGCCCGACATGGTCTTCGGCTGCCTGCGCCAGGTGGTGCCGGACCGGGTGCCGGCGGAGGGCACGTCCTGCCTCTACAACATGACCTTCCGCGGCCCCTCGGCCGACAAGCCGGACAGCAAGTACGGCTTCGCCGTCACCATCACGTCGAACGGCGGCACCGGCGCCCGGCCGGCCAAGGACGGGCTGTCGGCGACCGCATATCCGTCCGGCGTGCGCGGCACCCCGGTCGAGATCGCGGAATCCGTCACCCCGCTCCTCTTCTGGCGCAAGGAGCTGCGGCCGGATTCGGGCGGCGCCGGCGTCACCCGCGGCGGCCTCGGCCAGGTCATCGAGATCGAGAGCGCGGACGGCCTGCCGGTCGAACTGCTCGCCGCCTTCGACCGCATCGACCATCCGCCGCGCGGCCGCGACGGCGGGCAGGACGGGGCGGCCGGCTCGGTCGGGCTCGCCTCGGGCCAGCGGCTGAAGGGCAAGGGCTCCCAGCTCGTGCCGCCGGGCGAGCGGCTCATCATCCAGACCCCGGGCGGCGCCGGCATCGGCGACCCGGCGGCCCGCCCGCGCGACGCGGTCGCGGCCGACCTGCGCGACGGGCTGGTGACGGCCGATGCCGCCGCCCGCATCTACGGCGCGGCCGAGGCGGCCGAGTAGGGAAGGGCGTCACCCGACGATGCCTCAGGACCAGGCGACGCCGCGTTCGGCGTTCCCCACCACCGCCACCCACTGGGGCACCTATCGCAGCGAGGTGCGGGACGGCCGGCTGGTCGCCCTGCACCCGTTCGAGCTCGACGGCGACCCGTCGCCGATCGGCCGCTCGCCGCCGCCCGTCATCGACGGGCCGTTGCGCATCAAGGGGCCGATGGTCCGCCGCTCCTGGCTGGCGCGGCGCGAGCGCGCGGGCGGCGAGGGCAGGGGGGCCGAGCCCTTCGTCGAGGTCGGCTGGGACGAGGCGCTGGACCTCGTCGCCGGCCAGATCGCCCGCGTGCGCGAGGGCTTCGGCAACAAGGCGATCTATGCCGGCTCCTACGGCTGGGCCAGCGCCGGGCGCTTCCACCACGCCCAGAGCCAGATGCGCCGCTTCCTCAACCTCGTCGGCGGCCACACCCGCTCGGTCAACGCCTACTCCTATGCCGCCGCCCAGGTGATCGTGCCGCGGGTCATCGGCGACCCGCGCGGCCTGCTCGACGACCACACGCAATGGCCGGCGATCGCCGAGGGGCGGGGGCTGGTCGTGATGTTCGGCGGGATGCCGATGAAGAACGCCCAGGTTCATTCCGGCGGGGTCAGCCGGCACACCGTCCGCGAGGGGCTGCTGCAATGCAAGGCGGCAGGGTGCGAGTTCGTGCTGATCGGTCCGCTGCAGTCCGACGCGGCCGACTTCCTGGCGGCCGAATGGCTGCGGCCGCGGCCCAACACGGACACCGCGCTGATGCTCGGCCTCGCCCACACGCTGGTCGCCGAGGGCCTGCACGACCGCGCCTTCCTCGACCGCTATACCGAGGGCTTCGACCGCTTCCTGCCCTACCTGACGGGGGAGAGTGACGGCCAGCCCAAGGATGCCGACTGGGCGGCCGCCATCGCCGGCCTCGACGCCGGCACCATCCGCGGCCTCGCCCGGCGCATGGCGGCCAAGCGGACGATGATCTCGGTCGGCTGGTCGGTGCAGCGCGGCGACCATGGCGAGCAGCCCTACTGGATGGCGATCACGCTGGCCGCCATGCTGGGACAGATCGGGCTCGCCGGCGGCGGCTTCGGCTTCGGCTATGCCGACATGAACGGCCAGGGCAACCCGGTGCGCGCCTTCCCCTGGCCGTCGGTGCCCCAGGGCATCAACCCGGTCAAGGACTTCATCCCCGTCGCCCGCATCGCCGACATGCTGCTGAACCCGGGCGCCCCGTTCGATTTCGACGGCGGCCGCCACGCCTATCCCGACATCCGCATGGTCTACTGGGTCGGCGGCAACCCCTTCCACCACCACCAGGACCTCAACCGGCTGGTGCGGGCGTGGCAGCGGCCCGAGGCGATCGTCGTCCACGAGCAGTTCTGGAACCCGCTCGCCCGCCACGCCGACATCGTCCTGCCGGCGACCGTGCCCTTCGAGCGCAACGACCTCTCCTGCGCCGGCAACGACGGGCACCTCGTCGCCATGCACCGCGCCGTGGCACCGGCCGGCCTCGCCCGCAACGACCACGACGCCTTCGCCGACTTGGCCGACCGCTTCGGCCAGCGCGACGCCTTCACCGAGGGCCGCGACGAGATGGGCTGGCTGCGCCACCTCTACGCCGTCATCCGCCAGCGCGGCGCCCGCCTCGAGGTCGACTTCCCGGAGTTCGACGAATTCTGGGCGAAGGGCTGGTTCGCGCTGCCGGCCCGCGAGCGCCCCTTCGTGCTGATGGAGGAGTTCCGCACCGACCCGGTGGCGAACCGCCTCGCCACGCCGTCCGGCCGGATCGAGATCTTCTCCGCCACCATCGACGGCTTCGGCTACGACGACTGCCCCGGCCATCCCGCCTGGATGGAGCCCGCCGAATGGCTGGGCGGCGCCGGCGCCGACCGCCACCCGCTGCACCTCATCTCCAACCAGCCGGACCGCAAGCTGCACAGCCAGTACGACCACGGGCCCTGGTGCCGCGAGGCCAAGGTCGCCGG
>NZ_JAYSFE010000228.1:0-3649 GCF_041913585.1 Allostella sp. | reverse complement strand
CACCCAGTCGGGCCTGCACGACCCCCAGGTCCACGTCTATGTCCGCCGCCGCTAGCGCCCGAGCCCGGGCCAGCGCAGCCGGATGAGGGTAAGGCCGGCCATGCCGGCCAGCGCCATCGCCAGCATGGCGTTCGAGGGGCCGATCCGGTCGGACAGGGCGCCGACGAGGAGCACGCCCAGCGGTCCGGTGCCGATGCACACGGTGACGATGCCCATGAGGCGCGAGCGCATCTCCGGCGGCGCCTCGGTCAGGATCAGCGTGCTCTGCATGCTGGCGAAGCTGGCGGTGCCGAAGCCGCCGAGGAAGAGCAGCGCCAGCGCCAGCACGTACCACGGGGCGAGCGCGGCCAGCGCCACCGCCGCCATCAGGCCGAAGGCGCCGGCGACGAAGAGCCGGCCGCGGTCGGGCGGCACCCGGCCGCTGGCGATCAGCAGCCCGCCCAGCAGGCTGCCGCCCGCCTCGGCCGACGCGAGCACCCCCACCAGCGTTGCCGAGACGGCGAACTCGTAGCGCCCGATCGGCGGGATCATCGCGGTGTAGGAGAAGCCGAAGGCGTTCATGACGACGGTGACCGCGAGCACGGCCATGATGAGGTCGCTGCGCCGGGCGGCGGCGAAGCCGGCCGCGATGTCGCCGGGGATCTGCGACAGACGGAGCGGCCGCGTCACCTGGCTCCAGCGCAGCCCGGCGACGAGCGCGAAGCCGGAGAGGTAGAGCGCCGCCGACAGCAGATAGACGCCGACGATCCCCACCGTTTCCAGGAGGAAACCGCCGAGCGCCGGCCCGACCATCCGCGTCATGCCGTTGGTCACGGTGTCGAGCGCGATCGCCGATGCGATGCGGGTCGGGCCTGCCACCTCCCCGACCATGCGGCGACGAACCGCCATCTCGCTCGCCCAGACGATGCCGGAGACGCCGCCCGCCGCCGCGATGTGCCACAGGGTGAGCAGGTCGGCGAAGGCGAGGATGCAGACGATGGCGGCGGCGAGGCCGGCCGCCGCCTGCCCGGCGAGCAGCAGCCGCCGCCGGTCGAGCGCGTCGGCGATGGCCCCGGCGAGCGCTCCGACAAGCAGCATCGGCAGCATCCGCGCCGCCGTCATCGCGGCGACGATGAGCCCGGAACCGGTCTGGTCGTAGGCGAAGACGCCCGCCGCCAGCAGTTCCAGCCAGCGCACGGCGTTGGCGAAGCCCCCCACCAGCCACAGGCGCAGATAATCCCGATCGGCGAGCAGCGCGCGCGGCCCGCCGGGGCGTTCCCCCGGATCTGTCATTGCCGGCGAGCCTAGCGCGGCGCCGGCGACTGCACAAATGTTCGGCAATGGATGCAGATGGCACCGATCCGGAGCGGATGCGCGAAGGCTGGGCGCCCGGTCCCCGCCCCGGCCTCCGCCGCCCGCCGCATGGTCCGCGGGCCTGCCCCGCGGGTCCTTCACGTTTCGTGATCGGTCGCTCTCAAAGCGGCGCCAATCGGGCGCCGGCATCCGTCCTGAATGGATGCATAGGCCGTGGCCGCGCCCCGAGCCGCATGGTAGCCACGACCCCGCTGAACCCAGGGTCCGACGCCATGCTCCTGCTCGCCGCCGTCGTCACCGGCGCCCTCGTCTCGGGCGGCATCGGTCTTGCGCTCTGGCACCGCGGCTCGGGCGGCGGCGAACGCCTCCTGGCGGCCGGGCTCCTGGTCCTCGGCGCCGTCTTCGCCTGGATCGCGACAACGCCGCCCGTCGGCGGCTTTCCCCAACATCTGCTGGCGACGACCCCGGCGTCGGCCGGCCCGGCCCCGGGCTACCTGGTTCCGAAATAGCGGTCGCCCACGTCGCCCTCACGGGGGCCGGATCTGGCCACGGTCGCAGAGACCGCGGTCGAACTCCGGCCGGCCAGGATCGGCGACCGGCCGCGCATCGCCGCACGGCCGGGAGCGCCCCGTTCCGCTTCAGCGCCGACCGGCCGTCACCTTTGCCGGCGGCTTCACCGGCGCCTTGGCGGGCGGCCGCGGCGCCTCGGCGGTCGCCAGCTTGACCAGGGATTTCAGCAGGGTCTGCAGCCCGAGCAGGCGCTGCTTGGGCTCGTCCCAGACGCGGGTGATGACCAGCTTGTGATCCGGACGGACCCGCGCCGTGCCAGCATTGCGGGCGATGAAGTCGACGAGGCCGGCCGGGTTCGGGAACGAGTTGCCGTGGAAGGCGATGACGCAGCCCTTCGGTCCCGCCTCGATGCGCTCGATGCGCGCCTCGCGGCAGAGCTGCTTGATGGCGATGATGTCGAGCAGGTTCTCGACCTCGGGCGGCAGGGGCCCGAAGCGGTCGCCCAGTTCGGCCGCGAAGGCGTCGATCTCGCGCCGGTCGACGAGCGTCGAGATGCGGCGATAGAGGCCGAGCCGGACGCCGAGGTCGGCGACGTAGCCCTCGGGGATCAGGACCGCGGTGCCGATGGCGATCTGCGGCGTCCAGCCCTCGCCGGCGGCGTCCTCGGCGAGGCCGCGGGCCTCGGCCACCGCCTCCTCCAGCAGCTGCTGGTAGAGCTCGACGCCGACCTCGCGGACATGGCCCGACTGCTCCTCGCCGAGCAGGTTGCCGGCGCCGCGGATGTCGAGATCATGGCTCGCCAGGGTGAAGCCGGCACCCAGCGTGTCGAGCGTCTGCATCACCTCGAGCCGGCGCTGCGCCGTCTCGGTCAGCATCTTGCCCGGCGGCAGCGTCAGATAGGCATAGGCACGCTGCTTCGAGCGGCCGATGCGGCCGCGGAGCTGGTAGAGCTGCGCCAGGCCGAACATGTCCGCGCGGTGGACGATCATCGTGTTGGCGGACGGGATGTCGAGACCGGATTCGATGATGGTCGTCGACAGCAGCACGTCGTAGGCGCCGTCGCAGAACTCCGACATCACGGTCTCGATCTCGGCCGGCGCCATGCGGCCGTGGGCGACGACGATCTTCGCCTCCGGCACCAGCTCGCGGAGCTGCTCGTGGACGATCGCCAGATCCTCGATGCGCGGGCAGACATAGAAGACCTGCCCCGAGCGGAAGCGCTCGCGCAGGATCGCCTCGCGGATCACCACCGGGTCGAAGGGGAGGACGAAGGTGCGGACCGCCAGCCGGTCGACCGGCGGCGTCGCGATGATGCTCATCTGGCGCACGCCCGACAGCGCCATCTGCAGGGTGCGCGGGATCGGGGTCGCGGTCAGGGTCAGGATATGCACCTCGGCCCGGAGGTGCTTCAGCTTCTCCTTCTGGGAGACGCCGAAATGCTGTTCCTCGTCGACGATGAGCAGGCCGAGATGGCGGAACTTCACGTCCTTCGCCAGGACGGCGTGGGTGCCGACGACGATGTCGACCGCCCCGTCGGCCAGCATCGCCTTGACCGCCTTGGCGTTCTTCGGCGTGACCAGGCGCGAGAGCTGTTCGATCTTCACCGGCAGCCCGGCGAAGCGCTGCTGGAAGGTGCGGTGGTGCTGGCGGGCGAGCAGCGTCGTCGGCACGATCACCGCCACCTGGGCGCCGCCCATGGCGGCGATGAAGGCGGCGCGCAGCGCGACCTCGGTCTTGCCGAAGCCGACGTCGCCGCAGATGAGCCGGTCCATCGGCCGGCCCGAACCCAGATCCTCGATGACGTCGGAGATGGCGCGGAGCTGGTCCTCGGTCTCCGGGAAGGGGA
>NZ_JAYSFE010000227.1:0-3668 GCF_041913585.1 Allostella sp. | reverse complement strand
AAGTGGTATCCGGGCGAGAGCCTGCCGCGCTGGGCCTTCGCCCTCTACTGGCGCGGCGACGGCCGGCCGCTGTGGCGCGACCCCGGCCGGGTCGCGCGCGAGACGGCCGACCATGACGCGACGGCCGAGGATGCGGGCCTGCTCGCCCGCGCCGTCGCGCGGCGGCTCGACCTCCACCCCGACCATGCGATGCCGGCCTTCGAGGATCCCTGGCACTACCTCGCGCGCGAACAGGCGCTGCCGGCCAATGTCGATCCGTTCGAGTCCCGGCTGGACGATCCCGAGGAGCGGGCCCGGCTCGTCCGGGTCTTCGACCGCGGCCTCGGCAACCCCGTCGGCTTCGTCCTGCCGGTGCAGCGGTGGAACGCCCCCGACCGGCGACGCTGGCGCTCGGAGCGCTGGTCGCTGCGCCGCGGCCGGGTGCTGCTGATGCCGGGCGATTCGCCGGTCGGCTTCCGGCTGCCGATCGCGTCCCTGCCGTGGATCCCGCCCGCGCTCTATCCGCACGTCGTCCCGCGCGACCCGATGGAGGCGCTGCCGCCGCTGCCGGACCCCGATGCGGCCCGCCAGCCCTATCTGACGGGGGCCGCCCGCGGACCGGACTGGCAGGCGCGCGTGGCCCGCATCGAGCAGGAGGCGCCGGTCGAGGGGGCGAGCGTGCGCACCGCGCTGACCATCGAGCCGCGCGACGGCCGGCTCTGCGTCTTCATGCCGCCGACCGAGACCATCGAGGACTATCTCGACCTCGTCGCCGCGATCGAGGACGCGGCCGCCGAGGTCGGCTGCGCCCTCCATGTCGAAGGCTATCCGCCGCCCTACGATCCGCGCCTCAACGTCATCAAGGTGACGCCCGACCCCGGCGTGATCGAGGTCAACATCCATCCCGCGCGAAGCTGGCGCGAGCAGGTCGAAGTGACGGAGGCCCTCTATGAGGAGGCCCGCCAGAGCCGCCTCGGTACCGAGAAGTTCCTGGTCGATGGCCGCCATTCCGGCACCGGCGGGGGCAACCACATCGTGCTCGGCGGCGCCACCCCGGCCGACAGCCCGTTCCTCCGGCGTCCCGACCTGCTGCGCAGCCTCGTCGCCTTCTGGCAGAACCATCCGGCCCTGTCCTATCTCTTCTCGGGCCTCTTCATCGGGCCGACGAGCCAGGCGCCCCGGGTCGACGAGGCGCGACAGGATTCGCTCTACGAACTCGAGATCGCCTTCGCCCAGGTGCCCGAGCCCGGCGCCGAGCCGCTGCCGCTGTGGCTCGTCGACCGCATCTTCCGCAACCTCCTGATCGACGTCTCGGGCAACACCCACCGGGCGGAAATCTGCATCGACAAGCTCTATTCGCCGGACGGCCCGACCGGACGCCTCGGGCTCGTCGAGTTCCGCGCCTTCGAGATGCCGCCGCACCCGGAGATGAGCCTCGCCCAGGCGCTGCTGCTCCGGGCGCTCGTCGCCTGGTTCTGGCGCGAGCCCTACCGCAACCCGCCGGTGCGCTGGGGAACGGCGCTGCACGACCGCTTCATGCTGCCGCACTTCATCTGGGCCGACATGGTCGACGTGACGGCGGCGCTCGCCGAGGCCGGTTTCCCCGTCGATCCGGAATGGTTCCGGCCGCACTGGACCTTCCGCTTCCCGCTCCTCGGCGCGGTCGATCCCGAAGGCATGCGGATCGAACTGCGCCAGGCGCTCGAGCCCTGGCACGTCATGGGCGAGGAGGGGGCGGCCGGCGGCACCGTGCGCTACGTCGACAGCACCGTCGAACGGCTGGAGGTCAAGGTCTCCGGTATCACGCCGGACCGGCACCGGCTGCTCGTCAACGGCCGCCCGGCGCCGCTGACGCCGACCGGGCGCCGCGGCGAGGCGGTCGCGGGCGTCCGCTTCCGCGCCTGGCAGGCACCGCACAGCCTGCATCCGACCGTACCGACGCACGGTCCCCTCGTCGTCGAGTTGTGGGATGCCTGGCGCCGCCGTGCCATCGGCGGTTGCACCTATCATGTTGCGCATCCCGGCGGACGGAACTACACCACGGTCCCCGTCAACGCCTACGAGGCCGAAGGCCGGCGTCTCGCCCGCTTCGATCCCTTCGGCCTGACCGGGGGCCGCTTCGACCCGGGCCCGCCGGACCTCCACCCCGATTTTCCGCTGACCCTCGACCTCAGGCGGTTCCACTGAGCCATGCCGGTGACCGTTGATGACCGATCCTGCCGTCCGACCCTTTCCAGCCCCGCGCCGGCGGCCGGATGGACGCTGACGCCGCCCTGACGGAGACGGCGGTCCCGCGCGCCGGCATACTCGACGCGTACCCCCGGCCGTCCGGGCGCTGGGACGCCATGCTGGCCATGGACGGCACGGTGCGCCCGCACTGGCGACCGCTGCTCGACGAGCTCGCCCGCATCGACGGGCCGGAGCTGGAACGCCGCCACCACGGCATGCGCCAGCTCATCCGCGACAACGGCGTCACCTACAACGTCTATGACGATGCGGGCGGCGAGGCGCGGCCGTGGGACCTCGACCCGCTGCCGTTCGTCCTCGACGGCCGCGAATGGGCGCATATCGAGGCGGGCGTCGTGCAGCGCGCGCGGCTCGCCGACGCCCTGCTTGCCGACGTCTACGGGCCGCGCCGGCTGGCGGCGACGGGCCGGCTGCCGCCGCACCTGCCGGCCGGGCACCCGCAGTTCCTGCGCCCGCTCGCGGGCGTGCGTCCGCCGGGCGGCATCCATGTCCTGGTCTATGCCGCCGACCTCACCTGCGGCCCCGACGGCACCTGGACGGTGCTGGCCGACCGGGTCGAGGCACCGAGCGGCATGGGCTACGCGCTGGAGAACCGCCTCGTCGTCAGCCAGACCTTCGCCGACCCGTTCCGCGACGGGCATGTGCGGCGGCTCGCCGGCTTCTTCCAGGCGATGAAGGACGGGCTGGCGGCTCTCGTCGCCGCCGACCGGCCGCGCGGCGTTCTGCTGTCGCCCGGCCCGCACAACGAGGCCTATTTCGAGCACGCGTTCCTCGCCCACTATCTCGGCCTGGCGCTGGTCGAGGGCGACGACCTGACGGCCCACGACGGCGACCTCTACCTGAAGACGCTGGGCGGGCTCCGCCGGGTCGACATGGTCATGCGGCGGGTCGACTCGCTCTTCTGCGATCCGCTCGAGCTCAAGGCCGATTCCTCGCTCGGCGTGCCGGGGCTCGTCGAGGCGGCCAGGGCCGGCCGCATCGTGCTCGCCAACCCGCTCGGCGGTGCCGTCGTCGAAGGCCCGGCGATGGCGGCCTTCCTGCCCGGCCTCTGCCGCGCCCTCCTCGACGAGGACCTCGTCCTGCCCGGCGTGCCGACGCACTGGTGCGGCACCGCGGCCGGCCGGAATGCGGCGCTGGCGGCGCTCGACCGCTCCGTCGTCCGCGACGCCTTCGACTCCGTGCCGCTCTTCGCCCGTGGATCGACCGCCCGCCTCGGCGCGGCGATGGATCGCGCCGACCGTGCCCGGCTCGCGGCGGCGATGGAGCGGCGCGGCGCCACGCTCGCGGTGCAGGAGGTGCTGCCGCCCTGCCTCGCGCCGACGCTCGACGGCACCCGGCTCGTGCCGCGGCCGGTGGCGCTGCGGGTCTTCGCCGCCTGGACCCCCGCCGGCTACGTCGTGCTGCCGGGCGGGCTGGCGCGGGTCGGCCAGGGCGACGGCGAG
>NZ_JAYSFE010000226.1:0-3688 GCF_041913585.1 Allostella sp. | reverse complement strand
ATGGGCCGTCGGCTCGTCGGCCAGCACAAGGCCGGCATCGGGCGACGCGGCGACGCGGGCCAACGCCAGGCGCGATGCCTCCCCGCCCGACAGGCCGAGGCCGTTCTCGCCAATAGGCGCCGGCCCGCGCCGGTCGGCGACCGCACCGAGCCCGACGCGGGCGAGCGCATCGCGCACCCGATCGCGGCCGATGCCGGCGCGGCCGAGGGTGACGTTGCCGGCAAGCGTGCCGGGGAAGACGTGCGGCTGCTGGCCGATCCAGGCGATGCCGCGGCGCAGCCGGGCGGCGCTGCCGGCGGTCAGCGGCTCGCCGGCGATCCGGATGCAGCCGCCCTCCGGGAGCGCGAGGCCGGCCATCAGGGCCAGCAGGGTCGACTTGCCGCCGCCGCTCGGCGCCAGCACGGCGACATGCTCGCCCGGCGCGACCCGGAGGCCGAAGCCGTCGAAGATCGGCCCACCGCCCCCGGCGGGGCGGAAGCGCAGCCCCTCGATCTCGACGGCGGGCGCCGCTGGCCGGGCGGCCGCGGGCGCGTCGCCGGCGCCCGGCAGCGGGCGGCCGGCCGCGGCGAGGCGGCCGAGCGCGTCCATGGCGGCCTCGCCGGCGGCGCGGTCGTGCCAGGCCGCCGCGAGGTCGCGCAGCGGCTCGAAGAAGGCGGGGGCGAGCAGGAGGACGAAGAGGCCCTCGGCCAGCGACAGCGGGCCGCCCCAGGTGCCGAAGGGAAGTTGCCCCAGGAGATGGAAGCCGACATAGACCGCGACCATGGCGACGCCGAGGGCGGCGAAGAGCTCCAGCACCGCCGACGACAGGAAGGCGATGCGGAGCACGGCCATGGTACGGGCGCGCAGGCGCTCGGCCTCGGCGCGCAGCCGATGCGCGGTCCGCTCGACCGCATCCAGGGTGCGGATGGTGGCGAGGCCGCGCAGCCGGTCGAGGAGAAGGGCGTTCATGCCGCCGAGTTCGCCGAGCTGGGCCCGGCTCGCCGCCCGGGCGCGCCAGCCGACCAGCGCCATGAAGAGCGGGATCAGCGGCGCCGCCGCCAGGAGGACGAGGGCCGCCGCCCACGACCAGGCGAGGACGGCGGCCAGGATCGCCGCCGGCACCAAGGTCGCGCGCAGGCGGGCCGCCTGGAAGCGGGTGAGATGGGGCACGATCGCCTCGGCCTGTTCGGCGAGCGCGCTGGCGGCGAGGCCGGCGGCCGGCCGCGCGGGATCGAGCGGCGAGCGCGCGGCGAGCGCGACGGCGGCCGCACGCCGGTACCCGGAAAGGCGCGCGCGCGCCCGGCGGAAGGACCGGCGGCGGCCGACGGCGTCGACGAGCGCGCGGGCGACGCCGAGCGCCAGCACGCCGGCCGCCGGCAGGAGGACGGCGTCGAGGGCGCCGCCTTTGGCGATGCGGCCGACGACGATGGCGATCAGTCCCGCCTGGGGAATCCAGATCAGCGCCGCGACCGCCTGCAGGTGGGCGCCGAGATCGATCGCCGCGCGCGCCGCCGGGCGGCCGTCGATCGCCGCACCGGTGGCCGGTGCCAGCTCCGGACCGGCGACCATGGTCATTTCGCCCGCCCGCCAGGCCTGCGGCGCGCGACCGCGGCGATCCGGTCCTTCGCCTCGAGCAGCCGGGTGACCCCGGCGCCGAGCCCGAGCAGCATCGTCAGCCGGCCGGTGTCGAGCCGCTTCACGTCGTCGTACCAGTTCGTCAGGCGCTCGATCAGCCCGTGCATCTCGGCCATGCGCTGCTGCGCGAAGCGCTCGTCCTCGCCCGTCGGCGCCTGCATCAGGATCTCGCGCAGGACCGACAAGGTCGGGTCGATCTCGCGCTTCTTGCGCTCCTCGGCCAGCGTCCGGAGGATCTGCCAGACGTCGTCGGGCGTGGTGAAGAAGTCGCGGCGGTCGTCCGGCCGGTGACGGAGCAGGACGAGATTCCACGCCTGCAGCTCGCGCAGGCTCATCGAGACGTTGGAGCGCGAGATGCCGAGCGCCGCGACGATCTGGTCGGCGCACAGCGGCTGGCTCGAGACGTAGAGCAGGGCGTAGATCTGCCCGACCGTGCGGTTGATGCCCCACCGGCTCCCCATCTCGCCGAAATGCAGGACGAAGGACTGGACGAGGGGCGGAAGGTTCATGGCACCAGCGTCGGACACAGTTTTCAGAAATTCCTGAAAACCATATAAGCCGCTGATCGTACCTACGCAACCATGAAGATACTTGGGCGACGGACGCTGGGGCGAGAGGATCGACCGCGGCTCCAGGCTCGGCCGCGGGCGAGGGCTTCGCCCTCGATCAGCCGGTCGGCGGCGCGGCGATCTCACGGAGGAACGCGTCGGCGAAATCGGTCTGGATCTCGATCCAGAGCGGTGCGTGGTCCGACATCTGCCAGGTCCGCCACTTCCGGTACCGGCCCTCGGGCGTCGTGGCGCGGAACTTCGCCTTCTTCTCGGGATCGACCGCCGGGACGTGGGCGGCATAGAGGTCCATGTCCTCGTCCCGGAAGACGTCGGCGAAAAGCTCGACCATGCCCCCGCCGGTGACCTTGAACCGCCGGTCCTTCACCCGCACCGCGATCTGGTCGTAGAAGTGGTCGCCGTCCTTGCGGACGACGGCGCCGTCGATCTCCGCTGGCACCTTGAAGCCGCGGCTCTTCAGCGCCTTCATCGTCTCGTGCTCGGGGCTGACCACGTTGAAGTCGCCGAGCAGGATGTAGTTCTCCGGTGCGCCGAGGTGGTCGGTGTCGGGGGTCGCATTGTCCTGCCGGTTGGCGAAGAAGCCGACGAGCTTGCGGATCTCCTCGATGCGTTGCTGGAGCTGGGGACCGGAATTGTCGCCGTAATAGATGTGCACGGTGCACAGGCTGAAGCGGAACCAGCCCGACTGGAACGCGACGAGGAAGGGGCTGCGCGCGAACTGCTGGCGCGTCTCGACCGTGGTTTCGGGGATGTCGGGCTGATCCTTGGCATCGATCTTCCTGCGCGCGACGACGAGCTGGCCGTCGGGCAGCACGATTTCGCCCGCGACCTTCCGGAACCAGACCTTCTCGGTGTTGAAGATGAAGGCCATGCGCTCGCCGTTGCCGCCCCGCCCTTCGGTGACGTCGGTGGCGATGTAGTCCCATTCGCGGCCGAGGATGCTCATCAGCCGGCGGAGGGGCTGCAGATTCTCGTTGACCTCCTGCACGGCCACGAGGTCGAAGCAGGAGATCATCTCGGCGATATAGTAGAAGGTCTCGGGGCGGCGCGGGCCCCATCCGAACTTGTTGGAATCGAAGTCGCGGATGTTCCAGGTGGCGAGCAGCAGCGACGCATCGCGCTTCCGGTCGCGGATCGGCGCCAGGCGCTCGCGCATGGCCAGCAGCCGTGCGGCGCAACGCTCGGCGGCCCCGTCCTCGGCCCTCAGTTCCCGGCGCAGACCGGCATAGTTGTTGGACATGCCGCACCCCCGTTCGGGTTCCGGCGCAGTTTCGCAGAAACGAGGCGCCAGGTCGCGCCAAAGTTGCAGCCGGTGCGGATCACCCCCTCGGGCTCCTTCCAGAGCGGCCCCACCGTCGCGCATCGCGAAGCCGCGCAAGACGACAAAAGGCCCGCTCGAAGCGGGCCTTCTCGTGTCGCTGGCCACTCCGTCCCTGGATGGATGGCCGAATGGCGGAGAGGGTGGGATTCGAACCCACGGTACGCTCGCGCGCACAACGGTTTTC
>NZ_JAYSFE010000225.1:0-3754 GCF_041913585.1 Allostella sp. | reverse complement strand
GCGGTGCTGCTCGCCCGGCGCTTCGGCGACCGCGTCAAGCGCTTCGCCACCTTCAACGAGCCGGCGGTCTTCACGATCTTCGGCTACGTCCTCGACTGGCAGGCGCCGGGCATCAAGAACCGCGACTCCTACCTGGCGGCGGTCCACCATGTGAACCTCGCGCACGGCGCCGCCGTCGACGTCCTTCGCGACCTCGTGCCGGGCGCCCAGATCGGCGCCATCCACAACCGGCAGCCGTGCCGGCCGGCCGGCAGCGAACCCGGCGACCTCGCGGCCGCCGAGCTTATGGACCTGTGCTGGAACCAGGCATTTCCGGAACCGCAGATCCGCGGCACCTATCCGCCGCGGTTCGCCGAGGCGATCGAGCGCTGGGTCAAGGCCGGCGACCTCGCCCGCATCTGCCGCCCGACCGACTGGTTCGGGCTCAACCACTACTCGCCCATCTACATGAAGGCCGACCCTTCGGCCGAACTGGGCTTCGCCTGGACGGGGCCGCCGCCGGAACAGCCGCAGACCGGCGTCGGCTGGGTGATCGACGCCGACGCCTTCCGCGACACGCTCGTCGACGTGCATCGCCGCTACCGCCTGCCGATCTACGTCACCGAGAACGGCTATGGCGGAGACGACCGGCCGGACGAGCGCGGCGAGGTCCTCGATCCCGACCGCATCCGCTACCTCGACGCCTATATCGGCGCCATGGGCGAGGCGATCGACCGCGGGGCCGACGTCCGCGGCTATTTCGTGTGGTCGCTGCTCGACAATTTCGAGTGGGGCTCCGGCTACGGGCAGCGGTTCGGCATCATTCATGTCGACTACGCGACCCAGCAGCGCCGGCTGAAGGCATCGGCAAAATGGTACGCGGACCGCATCCGCGCGGCGCGCGCGGTGGCGGCCGCCCGCTGACCCGGCGATGACCGGCCCGGCGCCCGCCGACCAGCCGGCGCGAGCGCCTGCGCCGCCGCCCGCCGGCGTGCCGATGGGGCGGACGCTCGGGCGCTTCGCGCGCTTCGGCGCCGGGTACTGGGCGGGGCCGGGCGGCTGGGCGGCGTGGGGCCTGACGATCGCCCTGGTCGTGCTCACCATCGTGCAGGTGCTGCTGGCCGTCCGTCTCAACCTCTGGAACGCCGACCTCTTCGACGCGCTGGAGCGGCGCGACGGCGGCCAGGTGCTGGTCCAGTCGCTGGTCTTCGCCGGGATCGTCGTCGGCACCATGATCGTCAACGTGGCGCACCTCGAGGTCCGCCGCCGTCTCCAGATCGGCTGGCGCGCGTGGCTGACCCGGCGGGTGGCGGACGCCTGGATGGATCGTGGCCGGCAGCACCAGCTGTCCCTGCTCCCGGGCGCGCCGACGAATCCCGACGCGCGCATCGCCGAGGACATCCGCCTCGTGGCCGAGGCGGTTCTCGACCTCGCGCATTCGCTCTTCTACTGCCTGCTGCTCCTGGTCGGCTTCGTCAGCATCCTCTGGGTGCTGTCCGGCACGGTGACGGTCGTGATGACCGGCGTCGCCGTCGACCTGCCCGGCTATCTGGTCTGGCTGGCGCTGCTCTATTCCGGCATCGGCGTCTTCGTCGCCTTCCTGCTCGGCCGGCCGCTGGTCCAGGCGACCGACCAGCGCCAGACCGCCGAGGCCAACTTCCGCTTCGGCCTCGTGCGCGACCGCGAGGAGGCCGAAGCGATCGCGCTGCTGGCCGGGGAGCCCGACGAGCGCCGCCGCCTCGCCCGGCTGTTCGACGCGATCGCCCTCTCCTGGCGGCTCCAGACCGCGGGCCTGCGCAGCCTGACGCTCTTCTCCTCCGCCTACGGCACGCTCGCGACGGTCTTTCCGATCCTGGTCGCGGCCCCGCGCTACCTCGCGGCCGAGATGACGCTGGGCGGCCTCATGCAGACGGCCCAGGCGTTCCAGCAGGTGACCGCCGCATTGTCCTGGCCGATCGACAACTTCCCGCGGCTGGCCGAGACGGTGGCGTCGATGGAGCGGGTGCTGCTGCTCATGGGCACGCTCGACGGCATCGCCCGCGAGGCGCGGGAGCCCGGGCTGGCGATCGAGGTGGTCGCGACCTCCGGCAGCGCGCTCACCTTCCGCGACCTCACCATCGCCGATGTCGGCGGCCGGACGCTGTTCAGCGGCATCTCGACCGAGGTCGCGCCCGGCGAGCACGTGCTGATCCTGGGCGATCCGCGCCTCGCCCGGACCCTGTTCAAGGTCGTCGCGCGGGTCTGGCCCTGGGGCCGCGGCCGGGTCGAGCTGCCCGACGACGCGACGATCCACGTGCTGCCGGCGGCGCTGCACCTGCCGGCCGACACCCTGCGGGCGATCCTTTCCTATCCCGACGCCCCCGATCGCTTCGACGAGCGGGCGTGCGCGGCGGCGCTGGCGCGCGTCGGGCTCGCGGCCCTGGTGCCGCGACTGGCGGAGGCGGCGGACTGGATGCGCACGCTCGATGCCTCCGAGCGCCAGCGGATCGGCTTCGCCCGCCTGCTGCTGCAGCGGCCGAGCTGGATTTTCCTGGAGGAGCCGGGGGAAGCGCTGGACACCGAGACCGAGCGTGCCCTGATCGAGGTGCTGCTGGCGGACCTGCCCGGGGTGACGCTGCTGACCGCGTCCCATCATGCCGACCTGGAGTCGATCTACGGCCGCACCCTGCGGCTGGAGCCGGCCGCCGACGGCCGGGTCTTCGTGCGCGACAGCGGACCGCATCCGCCGTCCGAGGCGGTGCCGCGCTGGCGCGCGATCGAACGGATTCGCCGGGGCTTCGGCGAGGCCGAATGACGCCCGGGTGCCGTCAGGCCCCGAAGCCGCCGTCCGGCCGCCGCGGCCCGAAATGGCGGGCGATCTCGGCCTCGGTGATGGTCGCCCGGGCGATCGCCGTTCCCTGCGGCGCCGGTCCCGGGCGGAACCGGATTTCCCAGAGCGAGAACCCGGAAACGAAGAAGCGGAGCGCGCCGCTCCCCTCGCGGTCGCTGCCGGCGGGTGCCACCGCCTGCGGATACCAGATGCCGCCGTCGATCAGCGGGCGCGGCGGGCTCCAACCGGCGGGATCGCCGGGGTCGCGACTGAAGGCGACGGCGATGCCGCGCTGCACCAGATCGTAGTGGCCGGCCCAGGTGTGGTTCAGCAGCATGACCCAGCACCCGGCATCGCCGTTGCGGTGGACCGCCGGGCCCCAGTGGGCGTCGGGATCGGGATGGCGCCAGCCGCGGCGCGGCCGGACCAGCGGCAGGGGCGGGGCCGCGTGCCGCGGCCGCCAGCCGGCCGCGGTCCACCATTCGACGGCGTCGGTCGGCCGGTCCCGGGCCGCGATCGGATAGCGCGCGACGATGATCCCCTGGCGTTCGTCGGCCGCGTGGTAGCTCGTCAGGTGCAGCAGGAAGTGCGTTCCGGACGGGTCCGGCACCACGGTGAAGTCCCCGTAGCCGCCGGCGAACCAGCCATTGTCGAAGGTGCAGTCGATCTCCTCCGCTCGCGGCTCCAGCAGGATGCCGAGATGCCGCCAGGTCCGGCCGTCGTCGTCGGAGACGAGCGCGCCCACGCCGTAGATCATCACCCGGCTGGGGCAGGGGGCCCAGCGCTCGCGATGGCACCAGCCGTAGAGCCTGCCGTCGGGCGCACGCCACACCGATTCGATCCATTTGCCCGACTCGGGGTCGGGATCGTCGAGGAGGGTCACCGGCTCGGCGGCGCCGGCGAAGCAGAGGGGCGGCGTGCCGACGCGGCGCAGGCTGTGGCCGCGCGGCCGGAAATGCGACGGGA
>NZ_JAYSFE010000224.1:0-3847 GCF_041913585.1 Allostella sp. | reverse complement strand
GCTGGGTGTTGTGGCCGTTGGCCGCCAGCGTCGCGTAGCGGACGAGATCGGCGACGCCGGGGTCGGCCGGAAGGGGGGCGCGCAGCCCGGCCGCATAGGCCGCGTAGTCGCCCATCGATCCCACCGCCGACCGCCAGGCGAAGGTGCCGGCCCCTGCCAGCAGGAGCGCCCCGCCGGCGCCGATCAGCATGTCTCGCCGCTTCATGGTGGCCCCCGTTCGCCAGGATGCTGCGGGCGCGGACCGGCGCTCGGACGATGGCGGATGGGGTGGGATTCGAACCCACGAGGCGTTGCCGCCCGCCGGTTTTCAAGACCGGTGCATTAAACCGCTCTGCCACCCATCCACGTCCGGGCCGGCGCCGGAGATGTCCTTCTATCGCCGGGGCGGGCGCTTCGTCCACCGGCGCGGGCAGGCGGCCTCTGCCGCACTTTCGCCACGGGATCGTGGCAATCCCCCGGGCGGCATGAGCTTCGTCCTCGGCAAGATCTTCTGGTACCTGACGCAGCCGGGGAACCTGCTGCTGCTGCTGCTGGTCGCCGGCTGGCTGCTGTTGCTGGCGGGCGCGCGGCGGGCGGGGCACCTGCTGCTCGCCCTCGGGCTCGGGGCGATGCTGGCGGTGGCCGTGCTGCCGGTCGGGTCCTGGCTGCTGCGGCCGCTCGAGGATCGCTTCCCGGCCGCGCCCGCGGTCGCCGGCCGGGTCGACGGGATCGTCGTCCTCGGCGGCAGCATCGATTCGTGGATCTCGAGCGCCCGCGACCGGCCGACGCTGACCGAATATGCCGACCGCATGACCTCGGCCGCGGCGCTCGCCCGGCAGCATCCCGAGGCGCGCATCCTCGTCACCAGCGGCGAGGCGGCGATCCTGCCCGAGGGCGTCAGCGAGGCACCCTACATGCGGCGCCTGCTCGCCGAACTCGGCATCGACGAGGGGCGGATCACGATCGAGGGCGCCTCGCGCAACACGGCCGAGAACGCCCGGGCGGCGCGCCGCCTCGTCGATCCGGGCCCCGGCGAGCGCTGGCTGCTCGTCACCTCGGCCTTCCACATGCCACGCGCCGTCGGCTGCTTCCGCCGGCTCGGCTGGGACGTCGTCCCCTGGCCCGTCGACTACAAGACCACCGGCCGCGGCGGCATCGGCTTCGGCTTCAACCTGCGGGCCGGGCTCGACCGCGTCCATGTCGGCCTCAAGGAGTGGATGGCGCTCGTCGCCTACCGCCTCCTCGACCATACCGACACGCTGTTCCCCGGCCCCGCCGCGTCATGAGCGCGGGCGCCGTGCCGTGAGGCCCGCGGCCGCGCCTGCCCTCACGGGCGCTGGACGGGGCCGCCCTGGCAGCAGAACCAGAGGACGCTCCAGCCGATCGCCAGCGCGATCCCGGCCGCGAGCAGGCCGACCGCGCCCCAGCGCACCAGCCGGCGCAGCGGCGATGCCGGCGGCAGCATCCGCTCCGAGAGGAAGAAGAGCAGGGCCAGCATGGCGATGAGCGAGAACAATCGGCCGTCTTCCAGCATCGGACACTCTCCTGCAGCGGGCGGGGCGTTGAGCGAGACTCGGGCTTCGTGGCAGAGAGAAGGGATGAATCGCAATGCCCGCAGAATCCGGCGGTCGGCATCGTGGGCGGCGGCGGCGATGCTGGCCGTCGCGGCCGGCCTGCTGCCGACCGGCCTGCCGGCCGTGGCGCAGGCGAACGAGCAGCCGTTTCCGGTCTGGCTCGGCGAGTTCCGGCAGGAAGCGCTGACGAACGGCATCTCGCCGGCCGTCCTCGAAGCGGTGCTGACCGGGCTCGAGCCGATCCCGCGGGTGATCGAACTCGACCGGCGCCAGCCCGAAGGCACGATGACCTTCGCCACCTACCGGACCCGCGTCGTCGCCGAACCGCGCATCCAGCAGGGGCGGCAGATGCTCCAGGAGAATGCCGGGCTGCTGGCCGAGGTCGAGCGCCGCTACGGCGTGCCGGCGCGCTTCATCGTCGCGCTGTGGGGCATCGAGACGAGCTATGGCCGGGTCACCGGCAATTTTCCCGTCGTCGCCTCGCTGGCGACGCTGGCCTATGACGGCCGCCGGGCCGCCTTCTTCCGCAGCGAGCTCCTGAACGCCCTGCGCATCCTGCAGCAGGGGCACATCACCCCGGACGCCATGCTCGGCTCCTGGGCGGGCGCCATGGGGCAGAGCCAGTTCATGCCGTCGAGCTTCCTCAACCACGCGGTCGATCTCGACGGCGACGGGCGGCGCGACATCTGGAACAGCCGCGCCGACGTCCTCGGCTCGATCGCCAACTACCTCGCGTCCTCGGGCTGGGTCGGCGGCTTCACCTGGGGCCGCGAGGTGCGGCTGCCGGCGGGCATGGTCGCCGCCGGTGCCGACGAGCAGCGGCCGCTGGCGGAATGGGCCCGCTTCGGCGTCGTCCAGGCCGACGGATCTCCGCTGCCGGCGGCGGACGTGGCCGCCGGGATTGTCACGCCCGAGCGCGACGGTTCGGGCCCGTCCTTCATCGTCTACGAAAACTATCGGGTCCTGATGCGATGGAACCGTTCCAACTATTTCGCGCTGGCGGTCTCCGACCTCGCGGATCGGATCGTCCAGCCGTGAGCGGCAAGGGCACCCGCGGCCGCATCGCCGCCGCCGGGCTGCTGGCGCTGCTCGTCGGTGCCTGCGCGTCGACGCCACCCGAGACGGCGGGGCCGTCGACGGCGACCAAGGGCTCGGCCCGGGGCGTCTACAAGGTCGGCAATCCCTACCAGATCGGCGGCGTCTGGTACTATCCCAAGGAAGATTACGAGTACCGGGAGACGGGGATCGCCTCCTGGTACGGGCCGGACTTCCACGGCAAGGCGACGGCCAACGGCGAAGTCTACGACATGAACGACCTGACGGCCGCGCACCGCACCCTGCCGCTGCCGTCCGTCGTCCGCGTCACCAACCTGGAGAACGGCCGCTCGATGACGCTGCGCGTCAACGACCGCGGGCCGTTCGCGCGCGGCCGCATCATCGACGTGTCGCGCCGCGGCGCCCAGCTGCTCGGCTTCGACCGTCAGGGTACGGCCAAGGTGCGGGTCGAGATCATGGCGGCCGAGAGCGAGCAGCTGGCCCAGATCTACCGCGGCTCCAGCACCATCGGACAGGCGCTGGCGCGGACGCCGGGCCTGCCCGACCCGTCGGCGCCGATGACCATGGTCGCGGCCGTGCCGACGCCGGCCCCGCCGCCGCCGCCGCCCCAGCCGGGCGCCGACGGCACCGTCCTGGGCCAGCCCATCCTGTCGCCGCCGCCGCAGTCGGCGGCGATCGAGCAGGTGCCGCTGGCGCCGCCGGCCGCCGCGGCCGCGCCGCGGACGGCCACCCGTCCGGCGGCGCCGACGCAGGCGCCGGTGGCGGTCGCCGCGTCGGTGGACGCGCCGCAGCCCGGCACCGTCACCGTCGAGCCGGTGCGCCGGACCCAGATCTTCGTCCAGGCCGGGGCCTTCTCGCAGCGCGCCAACGCCGACCGCGTGCGCCAGACGATCGGCGGCGTCGGCCCGGCTCGGGTGACGACGGTCGAGGTCAGCGGCGCCCCCGTCCACCGCGTCCGCGTCGGTCCCCTGCGTTCGGTCGAGGAGGCGGACCAGACCCTGACCCGCATCGCCTCGGCCGGCTACCCCGAAGCACGGATCATCGTCGAATGACGCGTCCCCGCGCCGCGATCCTGGTGCTGCTGGCCTTGCTGTCGGCGGCATTCCCGGCCCTCGCCCAGGATTTCCAGACCGAGGCGCGGGCCGCCATCGTCGTCGACTACGACACGCGCGCCGTCCTCTACGCCAAGGATGCCGACCGCCGGCTGCCGCCGGCCTCGATGAGCAAGATCATGACGA
>NZ_JAYSFE010000223.1:2062-3909 GCF_041913585.1 Allostella sp. | reverse complement strand
CCGGCGCCGTGGTGACCGACCGGGTGATGCCGCGGGTCGTCCAGCTCCCCACCGGCTCCTGGTACGACCCGGCCGAGCCCGGCCGGGCCGGCACGCTCGACCGCCACGGCAACCCCAACGTGCTGACCCTCGACAAGCCCTCCTCGAAGCTGGCCCAGGCGCCGGTCGCCATGACCTGCCTCGTCGAGGTCGAACGCTGGCAGGGCCCGGCGCCGCCCGTCGGCATCTTCGACCCGCCGGCGATCGAGGGCGCCTAGTCGGCCGTCGTGCCGTCCTCGGCCGCCAGCGCCTGAGCGGCCTCGACGGCGGCGGCCAGCCGTTCCAGCTCGGGATCCGGGATGCCGTGGGCGCGCAGGCCGTCGCGGGTCTGGAAGAGGTATTCGGCGGCACTGCCGAGCGCGCCCGAGGCGGTCGCCAGCCGCTCGACGACGATCTCCCGCGCCAGCCCGCCGGCATATTGCTCGCCCGCGGCGTCGATGGTGAAGGCGATGGCGCTGCCGAACCGCCGGCCCGCCGCGTCGAGCGCGTCGACCCAGCGCGGCACGTAGCTGCCGGCCACCATCTCGCGCCGCCACAGCAGGGCGAGCTCCGCCTCCAGCGCCTCCTCGGCGATGCGGAAGGCGACGCCGGTGCAGTCGCCGCCGGCGTCGAGGCCGAGCATCAGCCCCGGGTTCTCCGCCGTGCCGCGGCCGGCCCGGACCGTCAGGCAGAAGGCGCGGTGCCAGCCCTCGATCCGGGCCGGGCGCCGCTCGACGCTGTGGATGGTCGGGTTCCAGATCAGCGAGCCGTAGCCGAAGAGCCAGACGTCGCCCGGCGGCCGGGCGGCCAGCGTGGCGCGGAGCGACGCCGCCCGCTCCGCCTCGGTCAGCAGGCGCAGGTCCGGCGCGTCGCGGGCGACGATGGCGGCGACGCCGCCCGCCGCGATCAGCTCGCGGGTCAGCAGGTGGCGGTCGGTCGGCCGGTCGCTCATGGGGGCGCCGCCTACCACGCCGTATAGCCGCCGTCGACCAGCAGGTCGGCGCCGGTGACGAAGCTGGCGGCGTCGCTCGCCAGGAAGACGGCGGCCGACGCGATCTCGTCCGGGCGGCCCATGCGGCCGAGGACGTGGCGGCGGTCGTTGTAGGCGTGCATCGCCGCGTCGTCCGGGAAGCGCGAGCGCACCCGCGCGCCCTCGATCGCGCCGGGCGACAGGCTGACGACGCGGATGTTGTCCTTGGCGTGGTCGATCGCCATGACGCGCGTCAGGTTGTGGATCGCGGCCTTGGCGGCGGCATAGGCGGCCAGCCCCTCCTGGCCGACATGGCCGAGCTGCGAGGCGATGTTGACGACGACGCCGCCGCCCGTGTCCCGGATCGCCGGGATCGCGTGCTTGCTCATCAGGAAGGGGCCGGTCAGGTTGACCGCCATCTGGCGGTGCCATTCCTCCTCCGGCAGGTCGACGACGGTGCCGCGCACGGTGAAGGCGGCGGCGTTGTTGACGAGGACCGACAGCGCGCCGAAGACGCGCACCGCCGCCGCGACGGCCTCGGCGCAGGAGTCCGACCGGGTGACGTCGAGCGCCAGCGCGATCGCCTCGCCGCCCGCCTCGCGCGCGATCGCGGCCGCCCGTTCGGCCCGTTCGGCATCGATGTCGGCGGCGGCGAGCTTCGCCCCGGCGAAGGCGAAGGCCGCCGCCATGGCGCGGCCGATGTCGCCGCCGGCGCCGGTCAGGAGGACGACACGGCCGTCGAGGGGGCGGGGGATGGGCATCTCGGTCTCCGGGGCGGCGAAGCGGAACGGCTGCCGATCCGACCATTCCGGCACCCGGCTGGTCAATCGCCGGCTGGTCGATCGCCGGCTGGTCGATC
>NZ_JAYSFE010000223.1:0-1962 GCF_041913585.1 Allostella sp. | reverse complement strand
ATCGCCGGCTGGTCGATCGCCGGCTGGTCGATCACCCGGCGGTCGATCACCCGGCGGCCAAACGCCGTCTGGTGCGGGCGGCCCGTCGGCGGCAGGATGCCACGCGACGACCCAACGACCTCGAACGGGAGCATCCGGCCCATGTTCTATCGCGGCGACCAGCCCCACGGCCTGCGCCACAACCCCTTCAACGCCATCGTCGTGCCGCGGCCGATCGGCTGGATCTCCACGATCGACGGCGAGGGCCGCCCCAACCTCGCGCCCTATTCCTTCTTCAACGGCGTCGCCTACACCCCGCCGCAGGTCATGTTCGCCTCGACCAGCGCCCATCAGCAGGGCGGCGGCTACAAGGACACGGTCGCCAACGCCCGCGACAGCGGCGAGTTCGTCGTCAACATCTGCACCTGGCCGCTGCGCGAGGCGATGAACATCACCGCCGCGCCCTCGCCCTTCGGCGTCAACGAGTTCGAGCTGGCCGGCCTGACCGCGGCCCCGTCCGAGCTGGTCCGGGCGCCGCGGGTGAAGGAGAGCCCGATCCATCTCGAATGCCGCTTCACCGCCGCCGTCGAGCTGGCGACCGCCGACCCGCGCCAGCCGAACACCGTCGTCTTCGGCGAGGTCATCGGCATCCATATCGACGATTCCGTCATCGTCGACGGGATGGTGGACTATTCCCGGGTCGAGCCGATCGGCCGCCTCGGCTACATGGACTACGTCAAGGTCGACAACGTCTTCTCGATCATGCGGCCGGGCTGGCCGATCGAGCCCAAGGGGTGAGCGCCGCCCCGGCCTAGCGGCCGCCCTCCCGGCCGGGCGGGCGGCCCGCCGCCATCGCCCACGGGGCGAGCATTGCGACCGCGGCCGCGGCGACGGCGAGCCCGACCAGGGCCAGCCGCAGGCTCGTCCATTCCGCCGCGAAGCCGACCAGCGGCGGCCCGGCCAGCGCCCCGCCATAGCCGAAGACCGCGACCATGGCGACGGCGGCGCCGGGCGCCACGCCGGGGATGCGGGCGGCCGCCCCGAACAGCAGCGGCACGACGTTGGCGAGCCCCAGTCCGGCCAGCCCGAAGGCGACGGGTGCGGCGACCGGGTGGGGCAGGGCGACCGCCGCGCCGAGCCCGGACGCGGCCAGCCCGGCGGAGACCGCCAGCGTCGGCGCGGCGCCGAAGCGGCCGGCGATCCGGTCGCCGGCCAGCCGGCCGCCGGTCATCGCCAGCGAGAAGGCGGCGTAGGCGGCGGCGCCCGCGGCCGGCCCGGTGCCGACCGTCTCCACCATGTAGACCGCGCACCAGTCGACGAGCGACCCCTCGGCGAGGAAGCCGAGCAGCGCCAGCAGCCCGAGGCGGAGGACCGGGCCCCGCGGCGGCACGGCCACGGCCGGCGCCGGCGGGCCGGCCGGCCGCGGCAGCCGCAGGAACGGGACGGCGCCGGCCGCGAGCGCGGTCAGCACCAGCGCCGCACCGCCCATCCCGGCCGCGGGGGTCGCCCCGGCGGCGGCGGCGCTGCCGGCGGCGGTCGCGCCCGCCAGCCCGCCCAGGCTGTAGAAGGCGTGGAAGGACGACATGATCGGCCGCCGCCAGGCCCGCTCGACCGCCGCGGCGTGGGTGTTCATGGCGACGTCGAGGCCGCCGTTGGCGGCGCCGAAGGCGAGGCAGGCGAGCATCAGCCAGCCCAGGCCCGGCGCCAGCGGCGGCAGCGCCAGCAGGCCGGCGAAGGCGAGGGCGAGCGTCGCCACGGTCGGCACGCCGCCGAGCCGCTGGATGGCGCGTCCGGTCGCCGGCATGGTCGCCACCGCGCCCGCCGCCAGCGCCAGGAGCGCCATGCCCAGCTCGCTCTCCGACAGGCCGAGCCCGGCCTTGAGCAGTGGAATGTGCGCCGCCCAGACCCCGAAGCCGGCGCCGTTGGCGAAGAAGACGAGGGCGGTCGCCCGGCGCGCGGCGACGGGCCGGGGGACGGGCCGGG
>NZ_JAYSFE010000222.1:0-3959 GCF_041913585.1 Allostella sp. | reverse complement strand
GCCGGAACCGCCGCCGAGGCGGTGCAGCAGGCGCTGGCGGCGCGCCGGATCAACACCACCGTCTCGACCGTCGCCGGCACGCGCTGGGACATGGAGCGGCGCGGCATCGACCGTCTCGTCCGTGCCTCGCCCCACTACTACAACAGCGAGGCCGAGGCCGACGCCCTGGTGGCGGAGGTCGCGCGGCTGGCCGGCGCCTAGCCCGACGCCGCCTCCAGCACCGTCGCGGTGTCGAAGATCTCCTGGAAGGAGCGGACCCGGCCGCCCTCGACGAACCAGAAGTCGGCCTTCTCGATGCGCACCACCCGGCCGGTGCGGCGGTGCCGCGCCTGGACGCGGGTGCGGGCGACGATCCGCCCGCCCTGCTGCACGAACTCGATCGGCGTGTGCTCCTCGATCGCCCACTCGCCGGCAAGGCAGGTCAGGTAGGCCCGGAGCCCCTCCGGCCCGGTCCAGGTCCCCGACGTCGCGAAGCGGCCGGGCGGGCCGCAGGACACGAGCGTGAAGCCCGGGTCGATGACGGCGAAGAACTCGTCGATGGCGCCTTCGCTGTAGCGGCGATAGAGGCGCTGGACCAGGGCGAGCGCGGCATCGGCCATCGGTGTCTCCCCGAGCGGGTGGACATGGACGATACCACGCGCCGCAGCCGGCACTAATCGCGGCCGGCCGGCTCCCGCACCAGGGCGTAGGCGCGGCAGTCGCGCGGCCGCACGGGATCGCGGTTGGGATGGAGCGCCCAGCGCCGCAGGACGCCCTCGAAGGCCATGCCGGCCTTCTCCATCACCCGGGCCGAGGCGAGGTTCTCGACGTCGCAGTGGCCCCAGACGCGCCACACGCCGGGGTCGGCCATGACCACGCCGATGCAGGCCCCGAGGGCCTCGGTCATCAGCCCGCGCCCCCAATGGTCGCGCCGCAGGACATAGCCGACGGCGACCGTGCGGCCCTCGTCGCCGAGGCGGAGGTCGATGCCGCCGACGCCAGTCCGCTCGGCCGTGTCGATGACATAGGCACCGCGCTCGCCCGTCGCCCACTGCGCCGTGAAATAGTCGAGATGGCCCTGCGTCTCGGCGAGACTGCGGTGCGGGCGCCAGGAGAGGTGGCGCAGCACCTCCGGGTCCCGGGCGTAGCCGTCGAAGATCGCCGGCGCGTCGGCCTGGACCGGGCGGCGCAGCACCAGCCGGTGGCTGCGGATCTCGCTCGGAAACTGCATGCGGGGCCCAGGATGCGTTCGCCGGGCGGCCGGCGGCAATCCCCCTCACCCGTCCGCGGTCGGGATGACCGGCTCGTCCGCGTCGCCGAAGACCTCCAGCAGCGGGCCGATGTGGCGGCCATAGCGGCGCCAGCGCCCGACATGCCGGTCCTCGACGGTCCGCGACCGGTCGATGCGGCCGGCCGGGTCGACCCGCGGGCGGACCAGTTCCGCCGGCCGGTCGACGGGCGTCAGCCCGAGCAGGCGCAGCGCCTCGGAGCGGACCGGGGCCGGCGACGTCACCATCCGCTCGTAGCGGATCTGCGCCAGGCGCACGCCGAAACGCTCCCGCCACATGCGCATGAGGCGCCGGTAGGCGCACCAGGAGCGGGCGCCCTCGGCCAGGTCCCAGGCGCGCATCAGCCGGCTCTTCTGGAAGTGGAAGAACATGTCGAGGCAGGTGTCGCGCGGATCGCGCACCAGATGCAGGAAGGTCGCCCCGGGCAGGGCCGCGTCGATCGCCGGCAGCGCGAGCCCGTTCTCGGGCGCCGTGTCGATGGCGCGCGCCGCGCCGGGCGCCGCCGCCGCCAGCCGCGTGACGAAGTCGCGACCGGCCGACCGCAGGCGCGGCCCCTCCCATGCCCGCCCCACGGGCGGCAGTCCGAACCGCGTCATCCGGCTGCCGAGGGACTGCACCAGACGCGGCACCGCCAGTCGGCGCTCGCCGAGGGCGGCGATCCCGGGATGGGCCGCCAGCAGCGCCTCCAGCACGGTCTTGCCCGAGCGTCCGAAGCCGACGACGAAGACCGGAAGGCGCGACGGGAAGCCGGCCTCCGGACGGGGCGGTCGCGGGCGGCCGGCGACGTCGGCGACGAGTTCCGCCAGCGGCCGCACCGGCAGCGCCCCGAGGCGGCGGGCCGTCAACCGATTCGCCGCCAGGGCCGCCGCAAACGCCGCGTCGCTATCGCCCTCGAGGTCCAGCAGCACCGCCAGTTCGTAGTGGAGCGGTTCGGTCTTGGCACCGGCCGCCGGCTCGGCCACGGCGCGCCGCAGCATGGCGATGGCGCGCGCCGTCTGGCCGCAACCGGGGGCGAGACGACCATAGGCCTGCACGACCGGGGTCCAGGGACGGTCCGCGCGCAGATGTGGTTCCAGGACCCGCAGCCCTTCGTCGGGTCGGCCGAGACGATCGAGGACGCGCGCGACTGCCGCGGCCACGTCGGGCCGGTCGGGCACCGCGCGCCGGACGAGGCTCAGGGTCGCCAGCGCCCGGTCGGCATGCTCGGCCGCCCGGTCGCTGTCGAGATGGATGCGCTGCTCGCTGTCGAGGGCGGCCTGGAAGAGGCGCATGACGGCCGCCGACACCGGCGCGTCGGTCATGCCGCGCGCCTCCCCGGCGATGGCGACCGCTCCCGGGACATGCCGATGCCGCGGCGGCGTCCGGTCAGTAGGATCTCGGCAGGCCGAGAACGTGCTCGCCGAGATAGGCCAGGATGAGGTTGGTCGAGATCGGCGCCACCTGATAGAGGCGCGCCTCGCGGAACTTGCGCTCGACGTCGTACTCCTCGGCGAAGCCGTAGCCGCCGTGGGTCTGGACGCACATGTCGGCCGCCTGCCAGGAGGCGTCGGCCGCCAGCATCTTGGCCATGTTCGCCTCCGGCCCGCACGGCCGCCCCGCCTCGAACAGCCGGGCCGCCTTCTCGACCATCAGCGCGGCGGCCTCGCTGGCGGCATAGGCGCGCGCGATCGGGAACTGGATGCCCTGGTTCTGGCCGATCGGACGGCCGAACACCACCCGCTGGCTGGCATAGTCGCGTGCCTTGGCGATGAACCAGCGCGCGTCTCCGATGCATTCCGCCGAGATCAGGATGCGCTCGGCGTTCATGCCGTCCAGGATGTAGCGGAAGCCCTTGCCCTCCTGCCCCAGCAGGTTCTCCGCCGGGACCTCCATGTCGTCGAAGAAGATTTCGGTCGTGCCATGGTTGAACATGGTCCGGATCGGCCGGATCGTCAGGCTGCGTCCCCGCACCTCGCGCATGTCGACCACCAGCACCGACAGCCCGTCGGTGCGCTTGGCGACCTGGTCCCGCGGCGTGGTCCTGGCCAGGAGCAGCATCAGGTCGGAATGCTCGGCCCGCGAGGTCCAGACCTTCTGGCCGTTGACGACGTAGCGGTCGCCCCGGCGGACGGCGGTGGTGCGCAGGCTCAGCGTGTCGGTGCCACTCGTCGGCTCGCTCACCCCGAAGGCCTGGAGGCGAAGCTCGCCCGCCGCGATGCCGGGCAGCCAGCGCGCCTTCTGCTGGGCGCTGCCGTGACGCAGGATCGTGCCCATCGTGTACATCTGCGCGTGACACGCCGCCCCGTTGCAGCCGGAGCGATGGATTTCCTCGAGAATCGCAGCCGCGGCCGAGATGCCGAGACCGCTGCCGCCATACTCCTCCGGAATCAGTGCCGACAGCATGCCGGCTTCCGTCAGGGCGGCGACGAACTCCGAGGGATAGGTCCGCTCGCGGTCGCGTTCCCGCCAGTATTCGCCAGGGAAACGGCCGCAGAGCGCCTGCACCGCGGCGCGAATCTCGGCGTGGCTCTCCGGCTCCGGCTCGACGCGATCCATGCTTCCTTGCCCTCCTCGTGGCACCCGGTGGCCAATCTAGGCGCCGGCCCTGGCCGAGGAAAGCCACCAATGCGAACCGAATTTCTTGCGGTCGCGCGGAGACATTGGGTATTTTCCGTCCTTGGTAATTTTAGTGAGGGGGTGATTCTCCATGGC
>NZ_JAYSFE010000221.1:0-4129 GCF_041913585.1 Allostella sp. | reverse complement strand
GCGGGATCAGGATCGCGGTCGAGCCGGCGGCGGCGATCAGGCTGGCGGTGAAGGCACGCGGATAGCCTGCCCGGGCCATGCCGGCAGTCATCACCGTCGCCACCGCCGCGGCATCGGCCGGCCCCGAGCCCGAGATCCCGCCCATGACCATGCAGACGAGGACGGCGACGACGCCGAGCGCCCCGCCGCGCTGCCCGACCAGCGCCGTCGCCAGGGTGACCAGTCGTGCCGCCACGCCCGAGCGCTCGAAGATGAGGCCCGCCAGGATGAAGACCGGGATCGCCAGCAACGGATACTTGGCGATGCCGGTATAGGTATTGGTCGGCACCGACATGATGCCGAGCCCGGCATGGGCGATGACCCCCGCGGCGACCAGCCCGAGCGAGACGGCGATCGGCACGCCCGCCAGCATCAGGGCGAAGAAGCCGACGAGCAGCAGGATGGTGTCGAGGCTCATCGCATCCGCCAGATGCGGATCGCCCGGCCGACGAGGCGCAGCACGATCACCGCCGAGAGGATCGGCAGCCACATCGTGTAGAGGAAGCTCGGGATGCCGAGCCCCGGCGAGGTCTCCTCGAAGCGGTACTCGTCCCACGCCAACCGGCCGCCGAGGCGAACCAGGAGTGCGAACATCAGGATGCAGGCGGCGACGACGAAGAGCTCGGCCCGGCGCCGCGCCGCGGGCGACAGGCGGTCGAGCAGGAACGTCACGCGGATATGCCGGTCGCCGGTGAAGGCGACGGCGCTGCCGAGCAGCGCCACGATCACCATCAGGGCGATCGAGTACTCCTCGGTGAAGGCGAAGGAGATGTTGGTGAGGTAGCGGACGACCACGTTGCCGAAGGTGATGAGGCAGAGGGCGGCCATGGCGGCCGCCATCAGCGCCTCCTCGATCCGCACCGGAACGCGGGGTTCGGCCTCGGCCGGCGTCTCCGCCGGCTGTTCGTGCTCGGTCATCGCGGGGTTGGCGGTCGGCGACCCGCCGGCCCCGGCCGTGAGCGGCCGGGGTCGGCGGACGGCATCAGCGCTTGGCGACCGACTCTTCGGCCATCTTCACGAGGTCGGGCCCGATCTGCTTCGTCCACTTCTCGTAGACCGGCTTCGTCGCCGCCTGGAATGCCTTGAGCTCGGCCGGGGAGAGGCGGGTGATGGTCACGCCCAGCCCGGCGATCTCCTTCAGCGTCGCATCGTCACCCGCCACGATCCCCTTGCGGGCGGCGACGATGTTCTCCTTCGCCGCCTGCTCGGCCGCCTCGCGGACGATCTTCTGGTCCTCGGGCTTCCAGCTCGCCCAGACCTGCTTGTTGACGACGAAGATCAGCGGGTCGGCGACGTAGCCCCACAGCGTGACGTACTTCTGGCCGACCGTGTGCAGCTTGGCGACGGTGAAGATGGTGAGCGGGTTCTCCTGCCCGTCGACGGCGCCGGTCGACAGCGCCGGCTGGGCGTCGGCCCAGCTCATCTGCGTCGGGTTGGCGCCGAGCGCGGAGAAGGTGTCGTTGAAGAGCGGCGAGCCGACGACGCGGAACTTCAGGCCCTTCATGTCGTCGGGCGTCCGGATCTCGCGCTTGGAGTTCGTCACCTCGCGGAAGCCGTTCTCGCCCCAGGCCAGCGGAACGACGTCGCGCGCGGCCAGGAGTTCGAAGATCTTCTTGCCGACCGCCCCCTGGGTCAGGGCGTCGATCGCCTTGTAGTCCGGCATCAGGAAGGGCATCGAGAACAGGTTGAGTTCCTTGACCTGGGGCGACCAGTTGATGGTCGACCCGATCGCGATGTCGATCGTGCCCTGGCGGAGTGCGGTGAACTCCTTGGTCTGGTCGCCGCCGACCAGGCTGGTACCGGGATACATCTTGATGTTGATCCGGCCCTGCGTGCGCTCGCGCACGAGATCGCCCCAGCGCTCGCCGGCGATGCCCCAGGGGAACGGCTTCCCGACGACGGTCGAGAGCTTGTACTCGGCCTTGTAGGACTGGGCCGCGGCCATGCCAGCCGTCAGCGAGACCGCGAGCGCGCCCGCCGCGGCGAAGAGCCATCTCCGTGACATCGTCATGGTGTCCTCCTCCCGATCTTGTTGTGTGTTCATACCATCGCGCGAGCGGCGGCCGCCACCTGCGCGGGAACGATCCGGCTCGTCGCCTCCAGGACGGGGGCATAGGCGACCGGAATGCGCGGGGCGCCGAGCCGGCGGACCGGCGCTTTCAGCGCCCCGAACAGCGCCTCGCCGACGGTCGCCGCAATCTCGCCGCCGAAGCCGCCCGCCTGCACCGCCTCGTGGACGACGAGGCAGCGCCCGGTGCGGCGCACCGAGTCCAGGACCATATCCCGGTCCCAGGGCCACAGGGTCCGCAGGTCGATGATCTCGAGCGACGGCGCGCCGGGCTCGGCCGCGGCCGCCTCGCACACCTGGACCATGCGCGACCAGGTGACGACCGTCACGTCGTCGCCGCGGCGGACCAGCCGGCCCTCGCCGAGCGGCACCAAGCCGCCCGCCGCGTCCTCCGCCACCTCACCCTCGGCCGGCCAGAGATCCTTGTGCTCCATGTAGACGACCGGATCGTCGCAGCGGATGGCGGATTTCAGCAGGCCGTAATTGTCGGCCGCCGTCGCCGGCGCGACCACGACGAGGCCGGGAACGTGGGTGTACCAGGCCTCCAGCGACTGCGAATGCTGGGCGGCCGACGACCGCCACATGCCGATCGGCTGGCGGACCACCAGCGGCACCCGCCCCTGGCCGCCGAACATGTAGCGCGCCTTGGCCGCCTGGTTGACGAGTTCGTCGACGGCACAGAGCGCGAAGTCGGAGAAACGCATCTCGACGACCGGCCGGCTGCCGACCATGGCGGCGCCGACGGCGGCCCCCATGATCGTCGCCTCCGAGATCGGGGTGTCGGCGATGCGGGCCGGACCGAACTCCTCGGCGAGGCCGCGGTACTGGCCGAAGACGCCGCCGCGGCCGAGATCCTCGCCCAGGGCCCAGACCCGGCCGTCGCGGCGCATCTCCTCGGCCAGCGCCAGCCGCGCGGCGTCGAGGTAGCTCAGCATCGTCATCGCGGCGCCTCCGCCCCGGCGACGGGGCGCATGTCGACGTCCTGCACGTCGGTCCAGGCCAGGGCCGGGCCGGGATGCGGCGCGGCGAGCCCATCGGCGACCGCACGCGCCACTTCGGCCTCGGCCTCCGCGCGGACCCGGTCCAGCTCCGCCGCGGCGACGCCGTCGAGCGCCAGCAGGTCGCGGCAGCGGCGGAGCGGCTCGTCGTGCCAGCGTTCCTCGACCTCGGCCGCCGGACGGTAGGGCGCGGCATCGACGGCGGTATGGCCGCGCAGGCGGTAGGTGCGGGCGTGCAGGAACTGCGGCCCCGCGCCGGCGCGCACCTGCGCCACGAGGGCGGCCGCCGCGGCGTCGACCGCGACGACATCGTTGCCGTCGACCGGGGTCGACGGAATGCCGAGGCTCTCGGCGCGGGCGCCCGGCCCCGGGCCGGCCGTCACCGAGCGGGTCCGGGTGGTGGCGGCGAAGCCGTTGTCCTCGCAGACGAAGAGGACCGGCAGGTCGAAGACCTTGGCCCAGTTCAGCCCCTCCAGGAACGGGCCGCGGTTGACCGCGCCGTCGCCGAAGAAGCAGACGACGATGCGGCGGTCGCCCGCCAGCTTCATGGCGTGGGCGGCGCCGACGGCGATCGGGATGCCGGCGCCGACGACGCCGTTGGCGCCCAGCATGCCGACCTGGAAGTCGGCGATGTGCATCGACCCGCCCTTGCCCTGGCAGGAGCCGCTGGCCCGTCCGAAGAGCTCGGCCATCATGGCTCCCATGTCCGCGCCCTTGGCGAGCGTGTGCCCGTGGCCGCGATGGTTGCTGGTGATGAAGTCCCCGCGATCGAGATTGGCGCAGACGCCGGAGGCCACCGCCTCCTGGCCGATCGAGAGATGGACCGCGCCTTTGACATGGCCTTCCCGGAGCGCCCGGTCGGCCGCCTCCTCGAAGGCGCGGATGCGCGTCATGGTCCGGTAATGGCCGAGGATGCGGGCACGGTCGAGATTGCCCCGGACGGCGCCGGTGGCGTCGGCGCGCGCTTCCCCCGGCCGGTCGACGAGCGGTTCCGGCATTCCCTCCTCGATTTCGCTGAGGCAAG
>NZ_JAYSFE010000220.1:0-4191 GCF_041913585.1 Allostella sp. | reverse complement strand
GGCCTCCGGGCTACCGCCCGGAGACGTCGACCACCATCACCCGCACGGTCATGCGCTGGCCGTCGCGCAGGATCGTCAGCTCGACCGCGCCGTTGATCCCGGCGCGCTCGACCGCCGCGGCGAGGTCGCCCAGGGTCCGGACCGGGCGTCCGTCGGCGCCGATGATGACGTCGCCGATGGCGCCCGTCCGGGCGTCGGCGCCGCGCAGGCCGGCATTGGCGGCGGGGCTGCCCTGCAGCACGCGTTCGACGGCGATGCCGGGCAGGCCGGGCACCGCGTCCTCGGGCAGGGCGACGATGCCGATGCCCGGCCGCGGCATCCGGCCGTCTCGGATCAGGGCCGGCACCACCCGGTTGACGGTGTCGACCGGCACCGCGAAGCCGATGCCGGCGGAGCCGCCGCTGTCGGAGATGATCGCGGTGTTCACGCCGATCAGGCGTCCTGCCGAATCGAGCAGCGGCCCGCCGGAATTGCCGGGGTTGATGGCCGCGTCGGTCTGGATGACGCCGGCGATCTCCCGGTGCGAGGCGGTCGGCAACCGGCGGTCGAGGGCCGAGACGACGCCGGTCGTCAGGGTCCGGGCGAGGCCGAAGGGATTGCCGATCGCATAGGCCGCCTGCCCGACCTTGAGGTCGGCCGAGCTGCCGACCGGGATCGGACGCAGTGCGGCGCGCACGCCCGAGAGCCGCACCACCGCGATGTCGTGGTCGGGCGCGGCCCCGATCACCCGCGCCTCGACCGTGGTGTCGTCAAAGAGGCGAACGCGCACGCGCTCCGCCTGGTCGACGACGTGGAAATTGGTGACGACGTGTCCGGCCTGGTCCCAGATGAAGCCGGTGCCGGTGCCGCTCTGCCGGGCGCGGCCGCGCGGGGTCGAGACGTAGGCGCCCTCGGTGAAGATGTAGACGACGGACGGCGCGGCGTTCTGGAAGAGCTCGATCGTGTGCTGCTCGCTGGCGGCGAGGTCGCCGCGCGCGGTCACCGCCCGCGGCTCGTCCCCCACCAGCCACAGGTCGCGGATGAACTGGTCGCCGATATAGACCGTGGCCAGGACCAGCACCCAGATGACGGCGTAGCGCATGAATCCGCCCTGCAATCTCCCCTCCCGAACTGCGCCGTCCGCGGCCGCCGCCTGGGGGCCGCGCCGGCGATCATGTAGCATGGCCCGGACCATGCCGGTGCAGGCTTGATCCCGGCGACGGCGCGTCCCATGCTCGCTCTCCCGCCAGGGCCGGATTCCCGCCGGCCGACCGCCCGGAGAGGCGCATGTCCCCGCAGGAGTTCGACTTCATCGTCGTCGGCGCCGGCTCGGCCGGCTGCGTGCTGGCCAACCGGCTGTCGGCCGACGGGCGCAGCCGCGTGCTGCTCCTGGAGGCCGGCCCGCGCGACCGCAATCCCTGGATCCACATCCCCGTCGGCTACGTGAAGAACCTGCGCAATCCGCGGGTCAACTGGTGCTACGAGACGGAGCCCGACGCGGGCATCGACGGGCGCCGGTCGTTCTGGCCGCGCGGCCGGGTGCTGGGCGGATCGAGCTCGATCAACGGCCTCATCTACATCCGCGGCCAGAAGGAGGACTACGACCACTGGCGCCAGCTCGGCAACCGCGGCTGGAGCTTCGAGGACGTGCTGCCCTACTTCAAGCGGGCCGAGCGACAGGAGCGCGGCGCCTCCGAGTTGCACGGCGCGGACGGGCCGCTCAGCGTCGAGGACCTGCGCCAGGAACATGAGCTGTGCGAGGCCTTCATCGCCGCCTGCGAGGCGATCGGCCTGCCGCGCAACGACGACTTCAACGGCGCCCAGCAGGAGGGGGCCGGGTACTATCAGCTCACCAACCGCAACGGCCGCCGCTGCTCGGCCGCGGTCGCCTACCTGCGGCCGGCGGAGAAGCGCTCCAATTTCCGCGTCGAGACCGAGGCGCTGGCGACCCGCATCCTGCTCGACGGGCGCGCCGCCGTCGGCGTCGAGTACCGCCAGAACGGCCGGCTGGTGCAGGCGAAGGCGCACCGCGAGGTCATCCTCTCCGGGGGCGCAATCAACTCGCCGCAGCTCCTGCAGCTCTCGGGCATCGGGCCGGCGGATCATCTCAGCCAGCACGGCATCGCCGTCGTCCACGACCTGCCCGGGGTCGGCGCCAACCTCCAGGACCATTTCCAGGCCCGCATCGCCTATCGCTGCACCCGGCCGATCACCGTCAACGACGACGTCCGCAGCATCTGGCGGACGCTCCGGATGGGGATCGAGTATGCGACCCGGCGGACCGGCGCCATGACCATCGGCGCCGGCCAGGCGGGGCTCTTCGCCAGGACCCGGCCGGAGCTCGCCACACCCGACGTCCAGTACCACTTCATCCTCTTCAGCTCGGACGGCGCCGGCCTGACGCCCCACCCCTTCCCCGGCTTCACCAACTCGGTCTGTCAGCTGCGGCCCGAGAGCCGCGGCACGGTGATGATCCGCAACGCCGATCCGGCGACGCACCCGGCGATCCGCCCGAACTATCTCTCGACCGAAACCGACCGGCGGACGATCGTCGACGGCCTGAAGCTCGCCCGCCGCATCGGCCGGCAGGCACCGCTCGCCGCCTATGTCGCGGCCGAGCACATTCCGGGGCCGGCGGCGGCCAGCGACGAGGACCTGCTGGCCTTCGCGCGGCAGACCGGCTCCACCATCTACCACCCGACCAGCACCTGCATGATGGGCGACGGCCCGATGGCGGTCGTCGACGAGCGCCTGCGCGTGCACGGCGTCGGCCGGCTGCGCGTCGCCGACTGTTCGATCATGCCGACGGTGGTGTCGGGCAACACCAACGCCCCCGCCATCATGATCGGCGAGAAGGCGAGCGACATGATCCTGGAAACCCGAGCCGCATAACTTCGAAGGGAGCAAGCGCCATGAAGGCAGGCCTGGCCATCGCCGAAATCCTGAAGCGCGAAGGCGTCGAGATCATCTTCGGCTATCCGGTCAACCATCTGCTGGAATATGCGGCCCACGTCGACATCCGTCCGGTGATCGTGCGGCAGGAGCGTATCGGCCTGCACATGGCCGATGCCTATTCCCGCCTGTCGCGCGGCCGGAAGATCGGCGTCTTCGCCATGCAGCACGGCCCGGGCGCGGAGAACGCCTATGGCGGCGTCGCGCAGTGCTACGGCGAATCCGTGCCGGTGCTGGTGATGCCGATGGGCTATCCGCGGCGCATCGCCCACGTCCCGCCGAACTTCAACTCGGTCACGGCGATGCAGCACATCACCAAGAGCGCCGAGCCGGTGACGACGGCCGCCGAGATCCCGAACATCATGCGGCGCGCCTTCACCCAGCTCCGCAACGGCCGCTTCGGCCCGTGCCTCGTCGAGGTGCCGACCGACGTCTTCAACGAGGAGGTGGCGGAGCCGATCGCCTACGAGCCGGTGATGACGACCCGCTTCGGGCCGGACCCGATGGCGGTGCGCAAGGTGGCCGAGGTGCTGGCCGGCGCCAAGAACCTCGTCATCCATGCCGGCCAGGGCGTCCATTGGGCGGGCGCCTACGCGCAGCTCAGGGAACTGGCGGAGCTGCTGGCGGCGCCGGTGATGACGACGCTCCAGGGCAAGAGCGCGTTCCCCGAGGACCATCCGCTGGCGCTGGGCTCGGGGGGGCGCGCCTATCCGCTGACCGTCGACCGGTTCCTCAAGAACGCGGACGTCATCTTCGGCATCGGCTGCAGCTTCACCGAGACCAACTTCGGCACCGCGATCCCGAAGGGCAAGACGATCGTCCACGCGACGCTCGATCCGCTCGACGTCAACAAGGACGTGATCGCCGCCCATGCCCTGATCGGCGACGCGGCCCTGACGCTGGAGGCGCTGCTGGCCGAACTGAAGCGCAGCATCGCGGCGCCGCGCGATGCCACCGCCGTCGCGGCCGAGATCGCCGCGGTGCGTGCGGAGTGGCTGGCGAAGTGGATGCCGAAGCTGACCTCGAACGACGCGCCGCTCTCGCCCTACCGGGTGCTGTGGGACCTCGCCAACACGGTCGACCGCGCCAACACCATCATCACCCACGACGCCGGCAGCCCGCGCGACCAGCTCTCGCCCTTCTGGCAGGCGACCGAACCGCTCTCCTACATCGGCTGGGGCAAGACGACCCAGCTCGGCTACGGGCTCGGCCTCGCCATGGGCGCCAAGCTCGCCTGCCCGGACAAGCTCTGCATCAACG
>NZ_JAYSFE010000219.1:0-4203 GCF_041913585.1 Allostella sp. | reverse complement strand
GCTGCTTCGTCAGGTGGCAGTGCGGGTCGAGCTCGCAGCCGATCGGCACGTCCGGGCCGACGATCGCCCGGATACGGGCGAGGATGTCGCCCTCGCAATCGTCGTAGCCGTCGGCGACCATCGCCCCGTGCAGGCCCATCAGGACGATGTCGACCGGCAGGGCGGCACGAAGCTGCTCCAGGATCTCGTCGCGCAGCGCCTCGTAGTCTCTGCGGACCAGCATCCCCGCCGGCTGGGCGAAGGAGCAGGTGCCCTCGATCACCGTCCAGCCCTTGGTCTCGGCGCGCCGGCGCGCCGCCCACAGCGGGCCGGTGCAGAGCGTCGGCCGGTCCGGATGCTGGCCGGGCGGGGCGTAGAAATCCTCGAGGAAGCTCTGCCGGCTGGTCAGCATCGGCGAGAAGGTGTTGGTCTCGGTGCCCAACGAGGCGGTGAAGCACTTCATCGTGCGGGCTCCTGGCTCCAGGGATTTTCGTCGAGCGGCCAGATCGGGCGCTGGACGCGGGTGTAGGGGATCGACTTGAAGTCGAGCGTCAGCGTGCCGGGCGCGCTGGTGTAGAGCACCTCCTCGGCCATGCGGCTGTAGGAGGCGTAGAAATGGTTGGTCGACTTGACGGCGCAGATGCGCTTGGCGCCGAGGTCGATGCCGAGGTTGGTGAAAAGGTCGGTGCCGAACGCCTGCTGGCGGTTGGAGATCAGCACCACCGCGATGCCGTCGACCGCGATCGCGGCGGCGTCGCCGATCGGCGCGAGCGCGTCGCCGAAGGTCTGGGTCGCGTCGCGCACCAGCTTCGTCACCGTCACCTCGGCGTCGATCGGGTCGCCCGAACCGGGGCCCATCTTGCCGCCGAAGCGCAGCTGGAAGCGCGTGCCCTCGCCGGCGTTGAAGCACATGCGGACCGCGACCGGGTCCCAGATCGGGCCGAAGGCCGCCTCGCCGATCCGGCGCTCCAGCATCCGGCGGAGGACGAAGGTGGAATCGCCGGGCGCCCCGCCGCCGGCATTGTCCGAGGGGTCGGTGATGACGACGAGGCCCTGGTTGCGGGCGACCGCGCGGTCCAGCGCGGCGTCGATCGGCAGGATCGGCGGGTAGGCATCGTCGCGGAAGGCGATGATCTCGCGCCCCAGCCGCTCCGCCAGCCGGTCGCCGAACTCCTTGCGGCCGTCGGTATAGACGACGACCCGGGTGCCGATCTCGGGCACGTCGGCATAGGGGAAGCCGTGCGCGATCGAGATCGAGAGCACCCCGTCCCTGCCCTCCAGTGCCTGGATGCGGTCGACGAAGCCGCGCATCGGCTGCCGCGTCGTCGGGTAGAGGTTGATCATCCGGCAGTCGAAGACCGACGCCACCGGCTTCACCCGCCCCTCGGCCATGGCGCCGATCAGCTCCGCCAGCTCCTCGCCGCGCTCGACGAAGTCGATGTGCGGGAACTCCTTGAAGCAGATGATGACGTCGGCCGCGGCGAGGCGCTTCATCGTCATGTGGCAGTGCGGATCGAGCTCGGCGCCGACCGGCACCTTCGGCCCGACGATCTCGCGGATGCGGGCGAGCAGGTCGCCCTCGCAATCGTCGTAGCCGTCGGCGACCATGGCGCCGTGCAGGCCCATCAGCACCAGGTCGACCGGCATGGCGGCGCGGAGCTGGTCGAGGATTTCGTCGCGCAGCGTCTCGTAGGCGTGGCGGGTGGTGATGCCGGCCGGCTGGGCGAAGGTGCAGGTGCCCTCGACGACCTCCCAGCCCTTCGTTTTTGCCCGCTTGCGCGCCGCCCACAGCGGCCCGGCGAAGAGGGTCGGGCGGTCCGGGTGCCGGCCGGGGGCGGCATAGAACTCCTCCTCGAAGCTCTGCCGGCTGGTCAGCATCGGCGAGAAGGTGTTGGTCTCGGTGCCCAGCGAGGCGGTGAAGCACTTCATCGGTCGGACGTCCGGTCTTGGTCGGAAACCCAGGGGTCGGCGTCGAGCGGCCAGATCGGGCGCCGGACGCGGGCATAGGGGATCTTGGTGAAGTCGCGCGGGATGGCGCCCGGCGCGTCGATGTAGAGCACCTCGGCGGCGATCGGGCCGAACTCGGCGAAGAAATGGTTGGTCGACTTGACGACCACCATCCGCCGCTTCGCGAGGTCGATGCCGAGGCCGGTGAAGAGGTCGACGCTCTTGGCCTGCTGGCGGTTGGCGATGAGCGCGACGGCGATGCCGTCGACCTCGATCGCCGCCGCGTCGCCCATGCGGCTGACGGTGCCCTGGTAGGTCGTCCGGAAGTCCGGCACCAGCTTCGTCACCGTCACCCGTGCGTCGATCGGGTCGCCCGAGGCGGGCCCGACCTTGCCGCCGAAGCGAAGCTGGAAGCTGGCCCCCTCGCCGGCGTCGAAGCAGAGCCGGACGGCGACCGGGTCCCAGAAGCCGCCGATGGCGGCATCGCGGATGCCGCGCTCCAGCATCCGCTTCAGCACGAAGGTCGAATCGCTGGGCGCGCCGCCGCCGGCATTGTCGGCCGGGTCGGCCAGCACCACCAGCCCGTCGTTCAGCGCCGACGCGCGGTCGAGCGCCGCGTCGATCGAGAGGAAGGGCGGACGGACCTCGTTGCGAAGGTCCCAAAGCTCGCGGCCGAGCTTCGCCGCCAGCGCGTCCCCGGCCGCCTTCCGGTCGTCGGTCACGACCAGCACCTTCGTCCCCATCTCCGGCACGTCGCCGTAGGGAAAGCCGTGGGCGACGGAGATCGAGAGGATGCCGTCCCTGCCCTCCATCGCCGTGATCCGGTCGACGAAGCCGCGCATCGGCTGGCGCGAGGTCGGGAAGCTGTTGATCATCCGGCAGTCGAAGACCGACGCCACCGGCTTCACCTTCTTCAGCGCCATCGCCTCGACGATGTCGGCCAGCTCCTCGCCGCGCTCGACGAAGTCGGTGTGCGGGAACTCCTTGAAGCAGATGATGACGTCGGCCGACCTGAGCCGCTTTGCGGTCAGGTGGCAGTGCGGGTCGAGCTCGACGCCGACCGGCACGTCCGAGCCGACGATCGCCCGGATGCGGGCGAGGATGTCGCCCTCGCAATCGTCGTAGCCGTCGGCGACCATCGCCCCGTGCAGGCCCATCAGGACGATGTCGACCGGCAGCGCCGCCCGGAGCTGACCCAGGATTTCGTCGCGCAGGTCCTCGTAGGCCTTGCGGACCGTCGTGCCCGAGGGCTGGGCCGAGGTGCAGGTGCCCTCGATGACCGTCCAACCCTTCTCGCGCGCCCGCCGGCGGGCGGCCCATAGCGGGCCGGTGACGCCGGTCGGTCGGTCGGGATGGGTCCCGGGCGGGTAGTAGAAGCGGTCCTCGAAGGTCTTCCGGCTGGTGGCGATCGGCGAGAAGGTGTTGGTCTCGGTCGCGAGCGCAGCGGTGAAGCAGCGCATCGCCGTCACGCCCCCGATCCCTTGGCCCACGGATCGGCATCGAGCGGCCAGATCGGCCGCGGAATGCGGGTATAGGGGATCTGGGTGAAGTCGCGCGGGATGGCGCCCGGCGCGTCGGTGTAGAGCACCTCCTCGGCGATCGGGCCGAACTCGGCGAAGAAGTGGTTGGTCGACTTGACGACGCAGATGCGCCTCGCGCCCAAGTCGATGCCGAGGTTGGTGAAGACGCCCCGGCTCTTGCACTGCTGGCGGTTGGTGATGAGGACGACGGCGATGCCGTCGACGTCGATGGCGGCGGCGTCGCCCAACGACATCAGGGTCCCGCAATAGTCGGCGGTGGCGTCGGGCACCAGCTTCGTCACCGTCACCTCGGCGTCGATCGGGTCGCCCGAGGCGGGCCCGATCTTGCCGCCGAAGCGCAGGTTGAAGCGCGCGCCCTCGCCGGCGTCGAAGCAGAGCCGGACCGCGACCGGGTCCCAGAATCCGCCGATGCAGGCGTCGCGGATGCCGCGCTCCAGCATCCGGCGCAGGATGAAGGTCGAATCGCTGGGCGCGCCGCCGCCGGCATTGTCGGAAGGATCGGCGATGACGACGAGCCCCTGGTTGCGGGCGACGCCGCGGTCCAGCGCCTCGTCGATGGTGAGGAAGGGCGGGCGGACCTCGTCGCGCAGGTCCCAGAGCTCGCGCCCCAGCTTCTCGGCCAACCTGTCGCCGAACTCCTTCCGATCGTCGGTATAGACCAGCACCTTCGTCCCCATCTCGGGCACGTCGGCATAGGGGAAGCAGTGGGCGACGGAGATCGAGAGGATGCCGTCCT
>NZ_JAYSFE010000218.1:0-4223 GCF_041913585.1 Allostella sp. | reverse complement strand
CCGTCTTCGGCCAGCCGCCGCTCGCCGCCGTCGGCCTGACCGAGGCCCGCGCGCGCGCCGAGTTCCCCGAGGTCGACATCTACCGCACCCGCTTCCGGCCGATGAAGCACACCCTCTCCGGCCGCGAGGAACGGACCATGATGAAGCTCGTGGTCGACGCCCGCAGCGACCGGGTGCTCGGCGCCCACATGGTCGGCGCCGACGCGCCGGAGATCATCCAGGGCCTCGCCATCGCCATCACCGCCGGCGCCACCAAGGCGCATTTCGACCGCACCATCGGCATCCACCCGACGGCGGCCGAGGAGTTCGTGACGATGCGCGAGAAGGTGCCGCCGGCAGTCAAGGTCGCGGCGGAGTAGGGGGCGGGGAGGCCGGCCGCGGCGCCGGCGAATCCCCCTTGAACCTCCAGTCGTTGGAGGATCCATATTCCCGGTCGGACCCGAGAGGACACCGACCGATGACCGCACCGACCGCCGCCCGGGAAGATCTGCGTCTCGCCGTCGAAGGCATGGACTGCCCGAGCTGTGCCCGCAAGATCGAGACGGCGCTGGGCCGCCTGCCCGGCGTCGCCGCCGTCGCGGTCGATGTCGGGGGCGGACGGGTGCGGGTGACGCCCGGCGCCGCGCCGCCCGACCGGGAGGCGGTCGAGCGGACGATCCGTGCCCTCGGCTACGGCGTGTCGTCGGAGGGTGGACCGCCGGCGGCCGGGCACGGCCACGCCCACGATCACGCGCACGGCCACGAACATGGCGACGATCCGGCGGACCATGGCCGGCCGTGGTGGCGGACCGGGCGGGGCCGCCTCGTCCTCGCCTCCGGGGCCCTGCTGGCGGCGGCGGTCGTCCTCGATCTCGCCGCGCCGGCGCTGGCCCCCTGGCCGTTCGTCGCGGCCACTCTGGTGGCGCTGGTGCCGGTCGCCCGGCGCGCCATCGGGGCGGCGTTCCTGGGACAGGTCTTCACCATCGAGATGCTGATGACGGTGGCGGCCGCCGGCGCGCTCGCGATCGGCGCCGCGGAGGAGGCGGCGGTCGTCGTCTTCCTCTTCGCCGTCGGCGAACTGCTGGAAGGGGTGGCGGCGCAGCAGGCGCGGCGGAGCATCGCGGCGCTGGCCGACCTGACGCCGAAGACGGCGCAACTGGTCGCGGATGGCCGCACCCGCGAGGTGCCGGCCGGGTCGCTGGTCCCCGGCCAGGTCGTGCTGGTGCGCCCCGGCGACCGCATTCCCTGCGACGGACGCATCGTCGCCGGCAGCTCCGACATCGACGAATCGCCAGTCAACGGCGAGTCGGTGCCGCGCTTCCGGGACACGGGCGACCCGGTCGCCGCCGGCACGGTCAACCGGACGGCGGCGCTGCACGTCGCCGTCACCCGGGCGGCGGCCGACAACACCATCGCCCGTATCGTCCGGCTGGTGGGGGAGGCGCAGGCGGCGAAGGCGCCCGTGCAGCGCTTCATCGACCGCTTCTCGCGGATCTACATGCCGGCGATCGTCGCCGTCGCCGTCCTGGTCGCGACCGTGCCGCCGCTGGCGGCGGGCCAGCCCTGGGAGGTCTGGATCTATCGCGCGCTGGCGCTCCTCCTCATCGCCTGTCCCTGCGCCCTCGTCATCTCGACGCCGGCCGCCGTGGCTGCCGGCCTGTCGGCGGGGGCGCGGCGCGGCCTCCTCATCAAGGGCGGCGCGGTGCTGGAGACGATCGGCCGGCTCCGCACCATCGCCTTCGACAAGACCGGCACGCTGACCGAGGGCCGGCCCGTCGTCACCGACGTCGTCGCGCTCGCCGGGACCGAGGTGGAGGTGCTCCGGCTCGCCGCCGGCCTCGAATCCGGATCGGGCCACCCGATCGCACGCGCCGTCCTCCGGCACGCCGAGGCGCAAGGCGTGCAGCCGGCGGCGGCCGTCGGCGTGACGGCGATCGCGGGGCGCGGACTGCACGGCACGATCGCGGGCCGGGCCCTGACCCTCTCGGACCCGCGGACGGCCGATGGCCTTCTGGACGCACCGTCCCGTGCCGCCGTCCGCGCGATGGAGGAGCAGGGCAAGACCGTGGCGGTGCTCGCCGCGCCCGCGGGGCCGCTCGGTCTCATCGCCGTGCGCGACGAGCCGCGGTCCGACGCCCGGGAGGGGCTCGCCCGCATCCGGCGCCTCGGCATCCGCCCCGTCATGCTGACCGGCGACAATGCCCGGACGGCGGCCGCGATCGGGCGCGATCTCGACATTCCGGTCCATGCCGAGCTCCTGCCCGAGGACAAGGCGCGGATCGTCGCCGAACTGCGGGCGGGCGGGGGACCCGTCGGCAAGATCGGCGACGGGATCAACGATGCCCCGGCGCTGGCGGCGGCCGATGTCGGGATCGCCATGGGTGCGGGCACCGACATCGCCATCGAGGCCGCCGATGCGGCGCTCCTGCACAACCGCGTCGGCGGCATGGCGGAACTCGTGCGGCTGTCGCGGGCGACGATGGCGAATGTCCGCGCCAACGTCGCGCTCGCGCTCGGATCGAAGGCCGTCTTCCTCGTCACCACCGTGTTCGGTCTCACCGGCATGTGGATCGCCGTCCTGGCCGACACCGGGGCCACCGTGCTGGTGACGCTGAACGCGCTTCGCCTGCTGGCGGTGCGCCTCGACGACGCCGGCGGCCGATGACGGCCACGGCCGGCCGCGCCGGGCGTGGGCGCGCCGGCTGCGGTCGTTCCGCGTGCGGTCGTTCCGGTCCGGCCCTTCCGCTCGCGGGCCTGAGCGAGTAGAAGCGCCGCTCGGGGGAGACGACGCGGGCGAGGGGGCCGAGCCGGCCATGAGTGCAGAGGTTTCCGATCCGGGGCCGGTCGACCCGCTCCGCGCGCGGCTCACGTCGCGCGACGTGCTGGCGGGCGTGCTGTTCGCGACGCTGGGGCTCCTCGGGCTCTGGTTCAACGAGTACCGCATCGGCCAGGCGGCCCGCATGGGCCCGGGCTACATGCCGATGCTGGTCTTCGGCGGCCTGACGGCGATGGGCGGCATCGTGACGGCGATCGGCCTCGTCCGGCCGGGCCCGCCGGTCGAGCGCATGGCGATCGTCGCCATGGTCTGGATCCTGGCCGCGCTCGCCGTCTTCGCGCTGACGATCGAGCGGCTCGGACTGGTCGCGGCGACCATCCTGCTGGTGCTGGTGGCGAGCCTCGCCGGCCATGTCGGACAGTTCCTCCGCGTGGTCGCCCTGGCCGTGGGCCTCGCGCTCTTCTCGCTGGCGATCTTCGTCTGGGGGCTCGGCGTCTCGATGCGGGTGTGGCCATGGACGTTCTAGGCGGCCTCTGGTTCGGGCTGGGCGTCGCCCTCGAGCCGGCCAACATCGGCTTCTGCTTCGTCGGTGCGCTGCTCGGCACGCTGATCGGCGTGCTGCCCGGCGTCGGCCCGGTCGCCACCATCGCCCTCTTGTTGCCGATCACCTTCGGCCTGCCGGCGACCTCCGCCGTCATCATGCTGGCGGGCATCTTCTACGGCGCCCAGTACGGCGGCTCGACGACCGCCATCCTCATCAAGCTGCCGGGGGAAACCTCCTCGGTCGTGACCACGCTCGACGGCTACGCCATGGCGCAGCAGGGGCGGGGCGGGGCGGCGCTGGCGACGGCCGCGCTCGGCTCGTTCTTCGCCGGCACCGTGGCGACGCTCTTCATCGCCGTCGCCGGCCCGATCCTGACCTCGGTCGCGCTCAGCTTCTCGTCGGCGGAGTATTTCTCGCTGATGGTGCTGGGGCTGATCGCCTCGGTGGTGCTGGCGCACGGCTCGGTCGCCAAGGCGGTGGCGATGATCTTCGTCGGCCTGGCGATCGGCCTGGTCGGCACCGACGTCAACTCCGGCGAACTGCGCTACGCCTTCGACATCCAGGAACTTTCCGACGGGATCGGCTTCGTTCCGGTGGTGCTCGGGCTCTTCGGCGTATCGGAGGTGATCCGCAATCTCGAGACCTCGGACTGGCGCAGCGCCCGCATCTCGGCGATCAGCCGCCTGTGGCTGTCGCGCGCGGAGTTCCGGCAGGCCGGTCCGGCGGCGCTGCGCGGCACGCTGCTGGGTTCGTTCCTGGGCGTGTTGCCGGGCGGCGGCGCGTCGCTCGCCGCCTTCGCCGCCTACGGGCTCGAGAAGAAGCTGGCGAAGGACCCCGGACGGTTCGGCAAGGGCGCCATCGAGGGCGTCGCGGCGCCGGAATCGGCCAACAACGCCGCCGCCCAGACCTCCTTCATCCCGCTCC
>NZ_JAYSFE010000217.1:0-4272 GCF_041913585.1 Allostella sp. | reverse complement strand
CGAGGGCGGCCGCACCGTCGGCGCCGGCGTCGTCGCCAAGATCATCGCCTGAGGTCGCTGCGTGCGGGGCGGCGGCAGTTGCTCCGCACGGCGTCCGACCGGCGTGGGATAGGAGTGTAGCTCAACTGGTAGAGCACCGGTCTCCAAAACCGGGGGTTGGGGGTTCGAGCCCCTCCACTCCTGCCATCCCTCCGGGGCGGCAGCGCGCGCGATCTCGTTGAGGCGAAATACCGATGTCGAAGACCAGCCCGTTCGAGTTCATCCGACAGGTCCGCCAGGAAGTCGGCAAGGTTACGTGGCCGACCCGCAAGGAGACCGGCATCACGACCATGATGGTGTTCGTCATGGTGTTCCTGGCTGCCCTCTTCTTCACGGCGGTCGACTGGGTGATCGCGCACGGGGTGCGGTTGTTCCTCGAACTCGGAGCCTGAGCGATGGCGATGCGCTGGTACGTCATCCATGTCTATTCGGGCTTCGAGAAGAAGGTCGCGGGCTCGATCCGCGAGCAGGCCGAGCAGAAGAACATGGCCGACCGCTTCGAGGAGATCCTGGTGCCGACCGAGGAGGTCGTCGAGGTCCGCCGCGGCGCCAAGGTCAACGCCGAACGCAAGTTCTTCCCCGGCTACGTGCTGGTGAAGATGGAGATGACCGACGAGACCTGGCATCTCGTCAAGAACACGCCCAAGGTCACCGGCTTCCTCGGCGGCCGCGGCCGGCCGATGCCGATCACCGACGGCGAGGCCGAGCGCATCCGCCGTCAGGTCCAGGAGGGCATCGAGCGGCCGAAGCCCTCGATCACCTTCGAGATCGGCGAACAGGTGCGGGTGTCCGACGGGCCCTTCGCGTCCTTCAACGGCCTCGTCGAGGAGATCGACGAGGAGAAGGCGCGGCTCAAGGTTGCGGTGTCGATCTTCGGTCGCTCGACACCGGTCGACCTGGAATATTCCCAGGTCGAGAAGGTCTGACCGGGCGCCGGCCGCGGGCCGGCGTCGCACGAGGGCGCGGGAGGCTCGCCATGGCCGGACCGCGCATCCCAGGGGTGGCGCCCACGGGTCGCCGCCCCATATGAGAGGGACACGAGATGGCGAAGAAGATCGTCGGGTACATCAAGTTGCAGGTTCCGGCCGGCAACGCCAAGCCGTCGCCGCCGATCGGGCCGGCGCTCGGCCAGCGCGGCCTTAACATCATGGAGTTCTGCAAGGCGTTCAACGCGCTGACCCAGGGCCTCGAGCCGAACATGCCGATTCCGGTGGTCATCACCGCCTACGGTGACCGCACCTTCACCTTCGTCACCAAGACCCCGCCCAACACCTACTTCCTGAAGAAGGCGGCGGGCATCGACAAGGGCTCGCAGACGCCGGGCCGCGGCGCCAACGTGGGCAAGGTCACGATGGACCAGCTCCGCGAGATCGCGGCGGTGAAGATGAAGGATCTGAACGCCAACGACGTCGAGGCCGCCTGCCGCATGCTGGCCGGCTCGGCCCGCTCGATGGGCCTCCAGGTGGTGGAGTAAGCGGTCATGAGCCAGGGCAAGCGTCTGAAGAACGCCTACACGAACATCGACCGCGAGCAGTTCTACGCGCTCGACACGGCGATCAAGATGGTCAAGGAGCGGGCGACCGCCAAGTTCGACGAGACCATCGAGATCGCGATGAACCTCAACGTCGATCCGCGCAAGGCCGACCAGATCGTCCGCGGCGTCGTCTCGCTGCCGCACGGCACCGGCAAGACCGTGCGGGTCGCCGTCTTCGCCAAGGGCGACAAGGCGGCCGAGGCACAGGCGGCGGGGGCCGACATCGTCGGCGCCGAGGACCTGATGGAGCGGGTGCAGGCGGGGCAGCTCGATTTCGACCGCTGTATCGCCACGCCGGACATGATGGGGCTGGTCGGCCGCCTCGGCAAGATCCTGGGCCCGCGCGGCCTGATGCCGAACCCGCGCCTCGGCACCGTGACGCCGAACGTCGCCGAGGCGATCAAGGCGGCCAAGGGCGGCCAGGTGGAGTTCCGCGCCGAGAAGGCGGGGATCATCCATGCCGGCGTCGGCAAGGCGAGCTTCTCCGAGGAGGCGCTGCTCGCCAACGTCCGCGCCTTCGTCGACGCGATCACGCGGGCGAAGCCGTCGGGCGCCAAGGGCACCTACATCAAGAAGGTTTCGCTGGCCTCCACCATGGGCCCCGGCCTGAAGGTGGAGACGGCAACCATCGCGGCCGGCTGACGCCGGACCCCGCGAGGACGGAACGTCGTCCGCCGGCTCCGGCCGGCGGGCGGAACAGGGCGGGTGGGAGTTCCCACCAGCCCGGCCTGTCCAAGACCGCAGGTGCCGCCCGGGTCCGCCCGGGCGACCGAAGGGGGCGCGAGCCCCGCCGGCGATAGACGGGACGAAGCGAACGATGTCGGCCGGCTCCGGGTTTCCGGGCGGTCGGAATCGGTTGTGGACTTCTGGGGCAGGACGGCCGGGCCCGGCGACGGGTTCCGGCACAACCGCCCCGCCGAAGCCCCCTTGCGGGGGCGGCGACGGGGCAAGCGATGCGGAGACGAGCAGTGGATCGATCCGAGAAGACCAAGCTGGTCGAATCCCTGCGCGACACGCTGTCCGAGGCAGCCGCCGTGGTTGTCACCCAGCAGTCCGGTCTGACCGTGGCTGAGGTGACCGAACTCAGGCGTCGGATGCGTGCGGCAGGGGCCGGCTTCAAGGTGACGAAGAACCGGCTCGCGCGTCTCGCCATTGCCGGTACGAAGTTCGAGGGAGTGGGGCCGATGCTGGCCGGGCCGACGGCGATCGCGCTGTCGAAGGACCCGGTGGCGGCGGCCAAGGTGGTCGTCGACTACGCCAAGCAGAACGAGAAGCTGAAGATCGTGGGCGGTGCCTTCGGTTCGCAGGTTCTCGATGCCGACGGCGTCAAGGCGCTGGCCTCCCTGCCCTCGATCGAGGAACTGCGCGGCAAGATCGTCGGCATCCTGCAGACCCCGGCCGCACGCCTCGTCGGCGTGCTGCAGGCCCCGGGTGGACAGGTTGCCCGCGTTCTCGCGGCGTATGCCCGGCAGGACGAAGCCGCCTGAGACCCCGTGTGAACCGATAGCACTATAGTGTTTGGAGACAACCGATGACCGATCTTGCCAAGCTGGTGGAAGAACTCTCGGCCCTGACCGTGATCGAGGCGGCCGAGCTCTCGAAGATGCTCGAGGAGAAGTGGGGCGTGTCCGCCGCCGCTCCGGTGGCGGTCGCGGCCGCCGGTGGCGGTGCCGCCGCCGCCGCCGCTCCCGTCGAGGAGCAGACGGAGTTCACGGTGATCCTCGCCGATGCCGGCGACAAGAAGATCAACGTGATCAAGGAAGTCCGCGCGATCACGAGCCTCGGCCTGAAGGAGGCCAAGGACCTGGTCGAGGCGGCGCCGAAGCCCGTCAAGGAAGGCGTCGGCAAGGACGAGGCTGCGAAGATCAAGAAGCAGCTCGAGGACGCCGGCGCGAAGGTGGAGATCAAGTAAGATCGCTACCCGTTCTTCATATCACCGGCGGCGGATCGCTCCCTCGGGGGCGGTCCGCCGCAGCGAGACAGGCCGGATCGTCGCGGGCCGCGCGATCCGGCTTGGAGCGTTACTGGACACCGGCGACTTCCGGCCGCCGGTGTCCGCGGCCCCCGGCCCCGCGCGCGCTGCCCTGGCGCGCGGCGCGGGCATTCTGCATCCGATGCGAGGCTGACCCATGGCGAACACCTTTTCCGGCCGCAAGCGCATCCGCAAGAGCTTCGGTCGCATCTCCGAAGTCGCGCCGATGCCCAACCTGATCGAGGTGCAGAAGAGCTCGTACGACCATTTCCTGCAGATGGACGTCGCGCCCACCGAGCGCGGCGACGTCGGCCTGCAGGAGGTGTTCAAGTCCGTCTTCCCGATCAGCGACTTCTCCGACCGGGCGCGCCTGGAGTTCGTGCGCTACGAGCTGGAGCAGCCGAAGTACGACGTCGAGGAGTGCCAGCAGCGGGGGATGACCTTCGCCGCGCCCCTCAAGGTCACGCTCCGCCTCGTGGTCTGGGACGTCGACGAGGATTCCGGCCTGCGCTCGATCCGCGACATCAAGGAGCAGGACGTCTACATGGGCGACATGCCGCTCATGACGGCGAACGGCACCTTCATCATCAACGGCACCGAGCGCGTCATCGTCTCGCAGATGCACCGCTCGCCGGGTGTCTTCTTCGACCACGACAAGGGCAAGACGCACTCCTCGGGCAAGTACCTGTTCGCCGCCCGCGTCATCCCCTATCGCGGCTCCTGGCTC
>NZ_JAYSFE010000216.1:0-4304 GCF_041913585.1 Allostella sp. | reverse complement strand
CGGCGGCGTCGGGATAGGACAGCATCAGCGCCAGGGATTCCGGCGTCGTCATCAGCATCTGCGGCGGGTTGCGGCGCTGGCGAGTGCGCCGCGCCGCCGGCGTGTCGCCGGTCCGGGTCTCGACGGCGATCGGCAGGCCGAGTTCCGCGATCGGCGCCTGCAGGTTGCGCTGGATGTCGACGGCGAGCGCCTTCAGCGGCGAGACGTAGAGCGTGTGCAGGCCCGGCGCCGGCGCCGCGGCCAGCTGGATCAGCGAGGGCAGGAAGCCGGCCAGCGTCTTGCCGCCGCCGGTCGGCGCGACGAGCAGCGCCGATTCGCCGGCCGCGGCCGCGGCGACCATCTCGAGCTGGTAGGGATGGGGCGTCCAGCCGCGCCCCGCGAACCAGTCGCGGAACCGCTCGGGCAGGGTGGCGGGCAGGGGTGGCATGGTCGGGACCAGCGATGTGGTCCCGTCCGGAGCCGATGTCGAGGCCGCCTCCTGTTCGAGCGGTCGTGACCGGGCGGGCCTATTCCGGCGGCAGGCCGGCGAGGCCGCGGCGCAGCGGCTCCAGGTGGCGCTCGTAGCGCCGCCAGCGATCCACCGCCTCGCCATGGATCGGGCGGCGCACCGACTCGTAGTTCGAGGTATCGACGATGCGCCGGTTGCGCTCGACGGCGAGGCAGGACTGGTCCCAGGGCAGCCCGAGGAAGTCGATGATCCGGCGCGCCTCCGCCTCCGGCCGGGCGACCAGTTCCTCGTACTGGACGTCCAGCATCGGCAGCTCCAGCACGGCGCGGAAATGCGTCATCAGGCGCTCGTAGTCGCGGTAGCAGAGGCCGGAACGGTAGAGGTCCCAGGGCTCCATGGCCGGGATCTTCTGCTCCTGGAAATAGGCCGACAGGCAGACGTCGAGCGGGTTGCGCCGGGTGTGGATGATGCGGGCGCCGGGCAGCAGCCGCTGAAGCACCGCCAGCCGCATGAAGTTCTGCGGCAGCTTGTCGGCGATCCGCAGCGCGCCGGGGGCGAGGCGCTGGAGCTGGGCGACGAACTCGTCATGGACCCGCTCCAGCGCTTCGGCCGGCCAGTGCGGGATCCCCGAGGGGTACTTGCGGCCGGCCAGCCGGGCGATCGCGGTGGTCGCCCGCAGCACCGCCCGCCGCTCGCCGGCGCCGTGCGCCTGGGGATGGCCGGCGATGATCTGCTCGACCAGGGTCGTTCCCGAGCGTCCCATGCCGACGATGAAGACGGGAAGTTCCGACCGCCGGTCGATCGGTGCGGCCGCCGCCATCGCTGCGGCCGGCGTGGCGGCGATGATGGCGTCGACCGTGGCGGTCAGGACGCCCGGGCGAAAGCCGTTGGCCTTCTGGGAGATCGCCACCAGTTCGTTGCCGCGGCGGGCCGCCGCGAAGGCGTCCTCGTAGCGGCCGGCCCGGTCGAGCAGGCGGGCCTGGGCGTGGCGCAGCCGGATCGTCTCGCGCTCGGCCAGCACCCGGTCGAGCATCCCGATGGCGCGCTCGGTCAAGCCCTGGCTCGGCGCCAGCGTCGCGAAGACCATGGCGATCTCCGGGTGCGGCGGCTCGCGGCCGACATGGGGCCCGAGGGCGGCCATGGCCGCGGCGCGGTCGCCGCTGCGGTCGAGCATGCGGGCGTAGCCGGCGGCGGCGTCCGGGTTGCCGGGATCGGTCCTGGTCGCGCGGCGATAGCAGCGCAGCGCGATGTCGGCATAGCCGGCGGCGTGGTCCGGCTCGTCGGCGACCAGCTGCTCGGCGACCTGGGCATGGCGGCGCAGGAGCTCGGGATTGTGCGGAAACTGGCGGATGGCGCGGGCCGAGGTTTCCAGCGCCCGGAGCGGCTGGCGGTCGGTCAGGTGCCGGCCGATCCGCTCGACCGCCTCGTGCCAGTTGGCGAAGGGCGCGCGCTCGACCTTGCCGACGACGCGCCCGCCGCGCGCCGCGGGCTCAGCCATCGGCGAAGGCCGGATCGGCGAAGGCGGCGGCGAGCCGCTCGACCTCCCGGCTGGCGGCGTCGTCCGGGTAGCGGCCGCGCGCGACGGCGCCCCAGACGGGCCGCGGCCAGGCGGGGTCGTCGGTGCGGCGGGCGATGACGTGGACGTGGAGCTGCGGGACCATGTTGCCCAGCGCCGCGACGTTCAGCTTGTCCGGCCGATGGAGCCGGGTCAGCACCCGTTCGGCGAGTGCGATCTCCTCGACGAGCCGGGCGCGGTCGGCGCGGCCGAGATCGGTCAGCTCGCGGATGCCGGGCAGGGCCGGCACCAGGATCAGCCAGGGCCAGGCGGGCTCGTCCATGAGCCGGACGTCGCAGAGGCCGAGGCGGGTGACGTGGAAGGTGTCGTCGGCGAGACGGGAATCGAGCGTGAACATCGGTGGTCCGTAGGGTGCCGGCACCATAGGCGGGGGCGGGGGGCGTGGCAACCGAGGGACCGGCGCCCATATCCTGGGCCATGGATGCTGTCGCTTCCCGGGGCCGCCCGCGGCCGGAGGACTGGCTCGTGGTGCGGCCGGAGGGGCTCTACTGCGTTCCGGCCGACCTCCATCTCGACCCCAACCGGTCGGTGCCGCGGGCGGTGGTGACGCACGGCCATGGCGACCATGCCCGCGCCGGCCATGGCCGGGTGCTCGCCACCGCCGAGACGCTGGCGATCATGGCGCGGCGCTACGGCGAGGAGTTCGCCATCCAGACCCAGGCCCTGGCGCTGGGCGAGGCGCTGACGCTGGGCGACGTGCGGCTGTGGCTGGCGCCGGCCGGACACATCCTCGGCTCGGCCCAGGTGGTGCTGGAACATGCCGGCAGCCGGGTCGTCGTCTCGGGCGACTACAAGCGCCGGCGCGACCCGACCTGTCCGCCGTTCGAGCCGGTGCCGTGCGACGTCTTCGTCACCGAGGCGACCTTCGGCCTGCCGGTGTTCCGCCATCCCGACGACGCCCACGAGGTCGCCCGCCTCCTCGACCAGCACCGCCGCAACCCCGACCGGACGATCGTCGTCGGCGTCTATGCGCTCGGCAAGTGCCAGCGCCTGCTGCGCCTCCTGCGCGAGGCCGGCTACGACCGGCCGGTCCATCTCCATGGCGCGCTCGAGGGGCTGACGCGGCTCTACGGCGAGTTCGGGATCGACGCCGGTCCGCTCGAGCCGGCCACCGTGGCGGCGCGCGACCGCCTGGCGGGAGCGATCGTCCTGGCGCCTCCCGGCGCCGTCGCCGACCGCTGGGCACGACGGCTGGCGGACCCGATCGTCGCCATGGCGTCCGGCTGGATGGGGGTGCGCCAGCGCGCCCGTCAGCGCGGCGTCGAGCTGCCGCTGGTGATCTCCGACCACGCCGACTGGGACGAGCTGCTGGCGACCATGCGCGATGTCGGCGCACCCCGGGTATGGGTGACGCACGGGCGCGAGGAGGCGCTGGTCCACGCCGCTCGCGGCATGGGAATCGACGCCCGCGCGCTGGCGCTGGTCGGCTTCGAGGAGGAGGGCGGGTGAACCGCTTCGCCGAGCTCCTCGACGCGCTCGCCTTCACGCCGTCGCGCAACGGCAAGCTGCGTCTCCTGCGCGACCATTTCGCCGAGGTGCCGGACCCCGAGCGCGGCTGGGCCCTGGCGGCGCTGACCGGCGGCATCGACCTGCCGTCGGCCAAGCCGGCGATGATCCGCGCGCTCGTGGCCGAGCGGGTCGACCCGGTGCTGTTCGCCTGGTCCTACGACTTCGTCGGCGACCTCGCCGAGACGACGGCCTTGATCTGGCCGGCGCCGAATCCAGCGGCTGAGCGCCGGAACGCGCCCCCGCCGACCCTGGGCGAGGTGGTGGCCGAGCTCGCCGCCGCCTCCCGCGGCGACGTGCCGGCGCTCGTCGCCGGGTGGCTCGACCAGCTCGACGCGACGGGGCGCTGGGCGCTCCTCAAGCTGGTGACGGGCGGGATGCGGGTCGGCGTCTCGGAGCGGCTGGCGAAGACGGCGGTCGCCGGCCTCGGCGAGGTGCCGGTGGAGGCGGTCGAGGAGGTGTGGCACGGGCTCCGCCCGCCTTACGAGCGGCTCTTCGCCTGGGTCGCAGGCATCGGCGAGCGGCCCGATCCGGCGGCCGCCGCCCGCTTCCGGCCGATGATGCTGTCGCATCCGCTGGAGGAGGGCGAGCTCGAAGCGATGCCGCCCGCCGAGTACGCGGCGGAATGGAAATGGGACGGCATCCGGGTCCAGGTGGCGGCGACGGGTAGCGAGCGCCGGCTCTTCTCCCGCACCGGCGAGGATGTCGGCGGTGCCTTCCCGGACCTGATGGCGACCCTCGACTTCCGTGCCGTCCTCGACGGCGAGCTGCTGG
>NZ_JAYSFE010000215.1:0-4374 GCF_041913585.1 Allostella sp. | reverse complement strand
CCCCCCCCCCCCCCCCCCGCCGCCGGGCGCCCCCCCCCCCGGGGGGGCCGGCCCCGCCCCCCCGGGCGCCCCCCCGCGACGATGGCGTTGAGGATCGCTTCCTCGACCGCGTCGGCCGTGCCGGCGAAGACCGGGTTGAGCTGCTCGTTGGGCAGGTGGTCCAGCGCCGTGACGCCGCGCTCGGGATCGAGCGGCAGGGCATTCGCCGTCGAGAAGGCGAGGAAGATGTCGCCCGAGCCGTTGTTGCCCGACGTGCCCGTCCGCGCCATGCCGACGGCGGCGCGGCGGGCGACGCGCTGGAGCTGGTGCGGCAGCAGCGGCGCGTCGGTCGCGACGATGCCGATGATCGACCCCTCGCCGGGTTTGCCCTCCGGGGTGGCGGCCGGCCGCGACGACCAGGGTCGGCCGAAGGGCCGAAACTCCTCGCGCCGGCCGAAATTGGCCTGCACCAGGGCGCCGACCGTCCAGTCGCCCGCCGCCCGGACGCGGCGCGAGGCGGTGCCGATGCCGGCCTTGAACTGGTAGCAGGACATGCCGGTGCCGCCCCCGACCGCCCCTTCGGCGACCGGCCCCGACCGCGCCCCGTCGAGGGCCGCACGGACATGCTCGGGTTTCAGGTGGCCGCCGTGGGAATCGTTGAGGAAGCCATCCCAGGTCTCGCCGACGATCGGCAGGTGCCAGAAGCCCGGCCCCATGGCGCGGCCGTGCCGGCCGAGGAACCAGTCGAGCGAGGCCGCATGGACGACCCCGACATTGTGCGTCCCGGTCAGGCAGACGGGCCCGAGGAACCAGCCGTACTCGGCGACGAAGTGCGACCCCGTGAGTTCCCCGGCGCCGTTGAAGGAATGCATCGCCGCCCAGACCGGCGCCGGGCGCCCATCCTCGCGCCGCGGCAGGATCGCCGTGACGCCCGTCCGCACCGGTCCCTCGCCAACGCGCAGCGCGCCCTCGCCGCAGATCAGCGTCGTGTGCCCGACCGCCACGCCGGGGACGTCGGTGATGGCGTTCGCAGCCCCGGTCAGTCCCGAGAAGGGAAGGCCCAGGTCGCGCGCCCGAACCCGACCGCCCGCACCCTGTCCTGCCGCCATCACGTCGCTCCTGTTGCCTTGCCCGTCTGCCGTATGCGGGAAATTCCTGGCGCAGTCACCCGGATATCGTAAGGTCGCGGCCCTGGGTTCTGGGGGGAATCAACTTCGGGCATGGCCACCGTCGTCGTGACCGCGTGGGACTTGCCGCGCGGCGTGCTGCTGTCCGGGCTTCTCGCGTCCCTCGATGCCGTCGGCTGCGACCTGCCGGTGCGGGTGTTGGTGCCGGACCACGCCGCCGCCCGGGCGGTGGTGGCGCGCCGGCGCGCCGCCGGCATCGGCGCCGTGGTGCTGCGGCCGCGGGGTGACGAACCCTTCGCCGATGCGCTCGCCCGGACCCGGCCGCTGCTGCCGCAGGCGGCCCCGGGATTCGGCCGCCATCTCTGGCTCGACCCCGCGACCTGGGTGCAGGCGCCCGACGCACTGCCGGTGCTGGCCGCGGCCGCGGGCGGCGGGAGGCTCGCCGGCTGCTACCAGGCCGACCGCGCCTACCCCGCATGGTTCGGCGACGACCCGCCGTGGGCGGCGATGCGGCGAGCGATCGAAGCGGCGTTCGGTTCCGAGGCCGGCAGCCGGCTCTGGATGTGCCCGGTCATCGACGGCGGCGTGCTGGCGCTCGATGCCGACGCCCCCCACTGGCAGGCCTGGGCGGCGGCGATGGCCGAGGGCTGGGAGCGCCGTGCCGCGGTCCCGGCCCCGTACGCGTTCGCCGACCTGGCGCTGACGGTGGCGGTCGTCCGCGGCCGGCTGCCGTTCGCGCCGCTGCCCGCCGCCTGGAACTGGCTCTGCCACCAGGCGCTGCCGCGCTGGACCGGGGAGCAGCTGGTCGAGCCGGTGCCGCCCGGGGCGCCGATCCGCATCCTCCATCTCTCCGGCCCGACGCGGGCGGCCGTGATGCGGCTCGGCGACGGCGCGGGCGGGCACTATCGCTCGACCCTGCGCCATCCGCTCGCCGTCGCGCGCGAGGAGGCGGCGCCGTGAAGCCGCGGGTCATCCTCGTCACCGGCTGCGACAGCCGCCAGTTCCCGCTCGCCCGCTGCCTGATCGCGAGCGTCGCCGCCCATGCCGCGGCGGACGGCATCGACCTCGGCTTCATCGACGGCGGCCTCGGCGCGGCCGATCGCGCCCACCTCGCCACCCTGCCGATCGCCGTCCGCCCGATCGCCTGGGACTTCGACTTTCCGACCCGTGCCGTCTTCGAGGCGACGGCGCCCGGCGTCGCCACCCTCTTCGGCAAGCTGCGGATGCGCCGCCTCTTCCCCGGCTACGACGTCTATCTCTGGCTCGACGCCGACACCTGGGTCCAGGACTGGACGGCGATCCCGTGGATGGCGGCCGAGGCGCCGCGCCACGAGCTGCTGATCGGTCTCGAGTTCGACCGCGCCTATTTCCTGGGCCATCTCGACTGGAAGATGTGGCGCCATTTCGGCGGCTGGTACGGCGAGGCCTTCGGCCCCGAGATCGCCGCTGCCCTCGATCGGAAGCCGATGATCAACACCGGCGTCTACGCGATGGCCGCGGACACGCCGCTCTGGGACCTCTGGGAATGGCTCTACCGCCAGGCGATGCAGCGGCAGGCCGACCATCGCCGCGGCCCCCTCTTCATGAGCGAGCAGACAGCGCTCAACGTCGCCGTCCATCATCACCGGATGCGCTGGGCCTCCCTGCCCGCCGCCTGCAACTGGCTCTGCCACCTCGCGGTGCCGATGTGGGACCCGACCGCCGGCCGCCTCGTCGAGCCCTCGCCGCCGCACGACCCGATCCGCATCCTCCACCTCTCGGGCTGGTCCAAGGACCGCGCCCACCGCATCCCCGGCCGCGACGGCCGCCCCTACCGCTCGCGCCTCTTCCATCCGCTGGAGGTCGAGCCGGACCCGACGGAGGCATGACGATGCTCTTCATGGTGATCGAACGCTTCCGCGACGACGACATGGTGCCGGTCTACCGGCGGGTCCGCGAGCGCGGCCGCAGTCTCCCCGCCGGCCTCGAATATGTCGACAGCTGGATCGCCGCCGACTTCGGCCGCTGCTTCCAGCTGATGCGCTGCGACGACCCGGCCCTCCTGCAGCGCTGGGTGCTGCAATGGCGCGGCCTCGGCGTGCGCTTCGAGATCGTCCCGGTCGTGCCCAGCCGCGAGACGGCGGCGCTGGTCGAGCCCTTCCTCGATCCTCAGCCGGCCCAGGGCGGCTCGGCCCCGGAATAGTCCGGCAGCCGCTCGGGCGCCGCGGCGAGGAAAGCCGGAACCGTCCGGCAGGCCGCGTCCGCTGCCACGAGGCGCGGATAGGGAGCGAGGTCGCAGGCGAAGCGCCGGCAATTGTAGAGCTGCGGCACGAGGTGGAGGTCGGCCAGGGTCGGGCGCGGACCGAAGCAGAACGGGCCGCCGGCCTCCGACCGGCGCAGCGTCTCCTCCAAGGGCGCGAGGCCGGCCGCGACCCAGTGCCGGTACCAGCCGTCGATCTCGCCCGGCGAGCGGCCGAGCGGCCCCGCGAGGTACTTCCGCACCCGGTTGTTGTTGAGCGGATGGAGGTCGGCGGCGATCGCCTGGGCGAAGGCCCGCACCTCGGCGCGCGCCACCGGCGCGGCCGGCAGCAGCGGCGGCGCCGGATGCAGTTCCTCCAGCAGTTCCAGGATGGCGCCCGACTGGGCGACGATGCGGCCGCCGATCGCCAGCGCCGGCATCAACCCCTGCGGATTGAGCTCCCGCCAGGTGCCGGGCGGCAGGCCGGACACGGGCACGTACTCGAACGCCAGCCCCTTGAGATGGAGGGCGATGCGCACCCGCCAGCCGGCCGAGTTCCGGGCCTGGCTGAAGAGGCGCACCGCCCCGCCCTCGCCGTCAGGCGGCGAGCGCCGCCTCGACCGCCTGTCCGACCGAGAGCAGGCGGCGGTCGTCGCCGTGCTGGCCGACGAGGCAGAATCCGACCGGCGGGCCGCCCGCCGGCGTCGCCGGAATCGAGACCGAGCAGCGGTCCAGGAAGTTGCCGAGCGCCGTGTTGCGCAGGATCAGCAGGTTGGTGCGGCCGTAATAGCCGTCGTCGGCGAAGCTCGCGATCGGCGGCGGCAGCACGACGCAGGTCGGCATGACGACCGCATCGAACTGCGCCGTCCGCGCGTCGGCCCGCCGGTTGATGTCGGCGCGCGCGTGCAGCAGGTCGACATAGTCGGCGGCATCCATCGCCGCACCGCGCTCGATCCGGACGCGGACGCGCGGGTCGAAGCGGTCGCCGCGGTCGGCGATGCGGGCGCGGTGCAGAGCCCAGGCCTCGGCGACGGCGAAGCCGCCCTTGGC
>NZ_JAYSFE010000214.1:0-4462 GCF_041913585.1 Allostella sp. | reverse complement strand
TTGAGCCGCCCGCGCAGCTCGGCCTCCGGCCCGTTGGCGGTGAAGGTGATGCAGTCGACCGGGCAGATGTCGGCGCAGGCGTCGCACTCGATGCACAGCGTGTCGGTGAAGACCGTCTGCACGTCGCAGTTGAGGCAGCGCTGCGCCTCGGCGAAGGCGAGCTTGGGATCGAAGCCGAGCTCGACCTCGACCGCGATCGAGCGCAGCGTCTTCTCGGGCTCGGCCCACGGCACCCGGAAGCGATGGTCGAGGGAGATGTCGTTGTCGTAGCTCCACTCGTGGATGCCCATCTTCTGGCTGGACATGGCCACGGCGGGCTCCGGCCGCTCGGCGACGGGCTCGCCCCGGCAGAAGCGGTCGATCGAGATCGCCGCCTCGTGGCCGTGGGCCACCGCCCAGATGATGTTCTTGGGCCCGAAGGCGCTGTCGCCGCCGAAGAAGACGCGCGGGTTGGTCGACTGGAAGGTGGCGGCGTCGAGCTTCGGCAGACCCCAGCGGTCGAACTCGACCCCGGCGTCGCGCTCGATCCAGGGGAAGGCGTTCTCCTGGCCGACCGCGATCAGCACGTCGTCGCAGTCGATGCGTTCGTCGGGCTCGCCGGTCGGCACCAGCGAGCGCCGGCCCTTCTCGTCGTACTCGGCCCGCACCTTCTCGAACAGCATCCCGGTCAGGCGTCCGCCCTCGTGGACGAAGGCCTTGGGCACCATGAAGTTGAGGATCGGGATGCCCTCGTGGGTCGCGTCCTCCTTCTCCCAGGGCGAGGCCTTCATCTCGTCGTAGCCGGAGCGGACGACGACCTTGACGTCCTCGCCGCCGAGCCGCCGGGCCGACCGGCAGCAGTCCATCGCCGTGTTGCCGCCGCCCAGCACGATGACGCGCCGGCCGATGCGTTCGACATGGCCGAAGGAGACGCTGGCGAGCCAGTCGATGCCGACATGGATGTTGGCCGCGGCCTCCTGCCGGCCGGGCAAGTCGAGGTCCTTGCCCCGCGGCGCGCCGGTGCCGACGAAGACGGCGTCGAAACCCTCGTCCAGCACTGCGCGCAGGCTGGTGACCTCGGCGCCGAGCCGGAGCTCGACGCCCATGCCGGTGATGTAGCCGACCTCCTCGTCGATCACCTCCTCCGGCAGGCGGAAGCGGGGGATCTGGGTGCGGATCATGCCGCCGGCCTTGGGGTCGCGGTCGAAGACCACGCAGTGATAGCCGAGCGGCATCAGGTCGCGCGCGACGGTGAGCGCGGCCGGGCCGGCGCCGACCAGCGCCACCCGCTTGCCGCTCTTCGCCGCCGGGATCGCCGGCAGGCGGTCGCGGATGTCGTCCTTGTAGTCGGCGGCGACGCGCTTCAGCCGGCAGATCGCAACCGGGTCCGCCTCGACGCGGCCGCGCCGGCAGGCGGGCTCGCACGGGCGGTCGCAGGTGCGGCCCAGGATGCCGGGGAAGACGTTCGACTTCCAGTTGACCATGTAGGCGTCGGAATAGCGGCCGGCGGCGATGAGGCGGATATACTCCGGCACCGGCGTATGGGCGGGGCACGCCCACTGGCAATCGACGACCTTGTGGAAATAGCTGGGATTGCGTGTATCGGTGGGCGGAACACCGCCGACGCCGCCCGGCCCGTGACCATCCATGAAAAGCGTCCTTCCTCAGCCCCTCGATCGGCCCTCTGGCGGGACCTTTTCAGGGTCAGAAGCTTGCACCAACGCCCCGCCAGCCGCAACGAAGTTTCGCCGGAGCCCCGGAGCGCGGCCGGGCGGGGGTAGCCGGCAGCGGCATCGCGGACCATATCGCCTCCGACCCCGCGACGGTCGCCCGCCACCATCCGACAGGAATCCCGCCATGCGTGCCATTCCCGCAGCCACCGCCGGCCTCGCTGCCCTGCTCGTCGCCGCCCCGCTCGCCGCCCATCACGGCTGGGGCAACTACGATGCCGGCCAGACGCTGGAGCTGAACGGAACGGTGCGCGAGGTCAGCTACGACAATCCCCACGGCACGATGCGGCTCGAGGTTCCGGGCAAGACCTGGTTCGTGATCCTGGCCCCGCCGTCGCGCATGCGCGCCCGCGGCCTGACGCCGGAGATGGTGGCCGTCGGCAAGACCGTGACGGTCGTCGGCTACCCGCACCGCACCGATGGGGGGGAACTGCGCGCCGAGCGCGTCGTCGCCGCCGGCAAGACGGTGGAGCTGCGCTGACCGGCAGGCCTTCCGGCGATGGAGGCCGGACTGGCCTGGGCGCTGGCGCTGGAGCGCTCGGCCGTCGGCCAGGCGATCCGCGAATCGGCCTGGATCTATCCCTGGGCCAACGTGCTGCACGTGCTGGGCGTCGGGCTGATGCTGGGCACCATCGTCGCCTTCGACCTGCGGCTTTTGGGCGTCCTGCGTGCCGGCCGGCCGGCGGAGGCGGCGGCCCTGCTGCTGCCGATCGCCAGGGCCGGGTTCGCCCTCGCCCTGCCGACTGGCATCGTGCTCTTCGTCGCCGAGGCCCAGCCGGTGGCGACCAACCCCGTATTCCTCGTCAAGTTCGCCGCCGTCGCCGCCGGCCTCGCGAACATCGTGCTGTTCCATCGCGGGCGCTTCCGCGACATCGCGACCTGGGACGCGGTGCCGGCCGCCGGACGCCGGGCCGCGGCGATCTCGCTCGCCGCCTGGACGGTGGCCGCCGTCTGCGGCCGCTACGCCGCCTACGTCTGAGCGCGGCGGTTGCCCGTTGGCGCCGCCGCGGACGGCAATGCTAACGTCCGGGCCCCGACGCCGGACGAGGCACCGTTTCCATGAGCGCCGACGACATCGCCTTCGCCACGCCCTACACCAACCACTACTTCTCGTCCCTGTCCCCGGCGATGCTGCGCTTCGTGCCGCTGCTGCACCGGCAGCATGCCGGGCCGTCGGTCCTGGCGGCCAACGGCGGCGACCGCTTCACCTACGCGGAGTTCGGCTGCGGGCAGGCCCTCAGCCTGCTCATCATGGCGGCCGCCAATCCCAACGCGACCTTCTACGGCGTCGACTACAGCCCGGCCCACATCGCGCGGGCCCGGGCCATGGCCGACCGCGCCGGGCTCGCCAACGTCGTCCTGCTGGAGCGCGCCTTCGAGGACCTGCGGCCCGACGAGCTGCCGCCGCTCGATTTCGCGACCATGCACGGGATCTGGAGCTGGGTCCCGAATTCGACCCGCGATGCCCTGATCGGCCTGCTCGACCGGCACCTGAAGCCGGGCGGCACCCTCTATGTCAGCTACAACACGCTGACCACCTGGACCGGCCTGCTGCCGGTCCAGAAGCTGCTCTACGACTATGCCGAGCAGGCGACCGGCTCGCCCGAGGACCGGGCGCGCAAGGCGCTGGACTTCCTGGAATCGCTGATCGCGATCAACGCCGGCCACTTCAAGAACGCCAAGGCGCTGAGCGAGTGGCTGAAGCAGACCAAGTCGGGCGACATCCGCTACGTCCTGCACGAATATTTCGTGCGCCACTGGGAGCCGACGCCGCATTCGGAGGTGGCCCGGCGAATGGAGCGGGCGAAGCTGTCCTACGTCGGCACCACCGACCTCGTCGACACGATCGACCGTTTCACCATGACGCCGGAGACCGCCAAGGCGCTGGGCGAGGTGCCGGCCGGGTCGATCCGCGAGACCGTCAGCGACCTCCTGCGCAGCAACAGCTTCCGCCGCGACATCTATGTCCGCGGTCCCGTGCCGATGACCCCGGCCGAATGGCGGCAGCGCACCCGGCGCCAGCGCTTCGCCATGATCCGCCTGCGCGAGCGCTGCAATCTCAGCGTCAAGTTCCCGATCGGCACGGTCGAGCTGAACGAGCAGGCGTTCCGGCCGATCCTCGACCGGCTCGCCGCCGGGCCGGCGACCCTGGCGGAGGTCGCGGCCGAGGCCGGCGACACCCAGGACAGCAACCTGGTGCGCCGCGTCGTGACCATGGTCGCGGCGGGCTACGTCTACCCCGCTTCGGCCGTCGACGCCGATCCGGGCCCGTCGCAGCGCCTCAACCGCGTCATCGCCGACGAGATCGCCGCCGGGCACGCCCACGACGTCCTCGCCTCGCCGGTGCTGGGCTCGGGCGTGCGCATGGCGGCCTCGCGCATCGTCGACTTCGCCGCCGGCAAGGCGCCGCCCGAGGAAGGGTCCCAGGAGCGCAAGGACCATGAGTCCGAGCGCGCGACGATGGCGCGGCTGCGGGTCGGCTTCGCGCCCGGCTGAAACCCCGGCGTCAGTCGTCGCCGCGCTCGCGCGGCGGCGGCTGCTCGAGGCTCGCCGCCACCTCCAGCCCGTGCTCCAGCACCGGCCGGCCGACGAGGTTCCAGGCGGTGATGCCGTTGGCCATCAGTACCTGGACCAGCCCCTCGACCAGTTCGGGAACGGTCAGGCCGAGCTTCATCGCCTGGGTCAGGTGGCTCTTGGCGCCGACGAGGTTGCCGCCGGCGACGTCGAGCAGGACGAAGATGAACTCCTTGGTC
>NZ_JAYSFE010000213.1:1817-4476 GCF_041913585.1 Allostella sp. | reverse complement strand
ACCCTGCCGCCCTTCACCCCGGTCGAGGCGGGGCAGATGGTGGCGACCATCAAGATCATCCCCTTCGCCGCTCCCGGCGCCGCGCTCGCCGCCGTGATCGCGGCTGCCGGCGAGGATCTGGTGCGGGTCGCCCCCTACCGTCCGCTGACGGCGATCCTGGTGCAGACGCGGCTGCCCGGCATGAAGGAGAGCATCCTCGACAAGACCGTCGCGGTGACGCGCCAGCGCCTGTCCGCGGTCGGCGGGCGGCTCGCCGAGGAGTGGCGGACGCCGCACGAGGAAGCCGCCGTCGCCGCGGCCGTGGCGCGGGCCCGGGCGGCCGGTGCCGACCTCCTCCTCGTCGCCGGCGCCTCGGCGATCGTCGACCGGCGCGATGTCCTGCCGGCGGGCATCGAAGCCGCCGGCGGCACGGTCGAGCATTTCGGGATGCCGGTCGATCCCGGCAACCTGCTGCTGCTGGCCCGGCTCGGCGAGGTGCCCGTGCTCGGCCTGCCGGGCTGCGCCCGCTCGCCCAAGCTCAACGGGTTCGACTGGGTGCTGCAGCGCATCGCCGCCGGCATCCGGGTCGACCGAAGGGCGGTGATGGCGATGGGCGCGGGCGGCCTGCTGGCCGAGATCCCGACCCGGCCGCAGCCGCGCGCCGAGGACGGCACGCCGGCGGCGCCGCGGGCGCCGCGGATGGCGGCCCTGGTGCTCGCGGCCGGCCGCTCGACCCGCATGGGTGCGGCCAACAAGATGCTGGCCACGGTCGACGGCAAGCCGATGGTGGCGCATGCGGTCGACGCCGCCCTCGCCTCGAAGGCACGGCCGGTCGTCGTCGTCACCGGCCACGACCCGGGGGCGGTCATGGGCGCGCTCGCCGGACGCGACGTCGCCTATGCCCACAATCCGGACTACGCCCAGGGCCTCGCCACTTCGCTCGCCGCCGGCATCGCCGCCCTGCCGCGCGACATCGACGGCGTCGTCGTCTGCCTCGGCGACATGCCGCGCGTCACCCCAGCCGTCCTCGACCGGCTGATCGCCGCCTGGAACCCGGTCGAGGGCCGGGCCATCTGCGTCCCGATGGCCGGCGGGCGCCGCGGCAACCCGATCCTGTGGTCGCGCCGCTTCTTCGCCGAAATGGCGGCCATTCATGGCGACACCGGCGCGCGCGGCCTCCTCGCCGCCCATGCCGACCAGGTCGTCGAGGTCGAGACCGGGTGCGAAGGCATCCTCATCGATGTCGACACGCCGGAGGCGCTGGCGGGACTGGCCCGGGACCGGACGCCCGTCGCATGAGCTTCGATCCCACCCGCTTCCGCGCCGAGTTCCCGATCTTCCGGGCGCCCTTCGACGGACCGCCGCTGCACTATCTCGACAGCGGCGCCTCGGCCCAGGTGCCGCAGCGCGTCATCGACGCCGTCGCCCGGCACGATTCGACCGCCCGCGCCAACGTGAAACGCGGCGTCCACCGCCTGGCGGAGGCGGCGACCGAGGCCTACGAGACGGCACGCTTCGCCGTCGCCCGCTATCTCAACGTCCCCTCCCCGCGCGAGGTGATCTTCACCAGCGGCACCACCGGCGCCATCAACCTCGTCGCCCGCAGCTTCGGCGACGGGCTGGCGGAGGGCGACGAGGTGCTGGTCTCGGTGCTGGAGCACCACAGCAACATCGTCCCCTGGCAGCTCCTGCAGATGCGGCGCGGCATCCGCCTGTCGGTCATCCCCGCCACCGCCGACGGCCGGCTCGATCTCGACGGCATCGAGGAGCGGATCGGGCCCCGCACCCGCCTCGTCGCCGTGACCCACTGCTCGAACGTGACGGGCGCGGTGACCGACCTGCCGCGCATCGTCGCGGCGGCCCGGGCCCATGGCGCCCACGTGCTGGTCGACGGCGCGCAGCGGGCGCCGCACGGGCCGATCGACGTGCCGGCGCTCGGCGTCGACTTCTATGCCTTCTCCGGCCACAAGACGTTCGGCCCCAACGGCGTCGGCGTCCTCTGGGGACGGGCCGAGCTGCTGGAGGCGATGCCGCCCTTCCTGGGCGGCGGCGAGATGATCAGCCACGTCAGTTTCGAAGGTTCGAGCTGGGCGCCGATCCCGGCCAAGTTCGAGGCGGGTACGCCGCCCATCGCCCAGGCCGTCGGCCTCGCCACGGCGCTCGACTGGCTGGCCGAGCAGGACTGGTCTTCCATCCTCGCCCACGAGATGCGCCTGACCGGCCGCATCCTCGACGGGCTGGCCGCGGCACCCGGCTGCCGGGTGCTCGGCCCGACCGGGCTCCAGCAGCGCCTCGGCGTCGTCTCGTTCGCCCTCGACGGACTCCATCCGCACGACGTCTGCCAGTTCGTCGACGCCACCCACGGCGTGGCGCTGCGCGGCGGCCACCATTGCGCCCAGCCGCTGATGGAGCGCTTCGGCCTCGTCGGCACCGTCCGCGCCAGCCTCGCCCCCTACAACGACGACGGCGACATCGACGCGCTGCTCGCCGGGCTCGACCAGGCGATCCGCCATCTCCGATAGCCGCCCATGCGTGCGCCCCCGAGCGGCTCCGGAGGGTGGCGTCGCAAGGCCGCCGCCCGTAGAATGCCGGCCGAGGTCCGACCTGCCATGATCCGCCGCGCCCTCGCCACCCTTCCCGCCGCCGCGCTCGCGGCACTTCTCGTCGCGTCCGCCGCCCA
>NZ_JAYSFE010000213.1:0-1717 GCF_041913585.1 Allostella sp. | reverse complement strand
GCCGGCCGCCGCCCAGGCCGGCCTGCCGGCCGAGGTCGCGGCCGTCTGGCAGCAGGCAGGTGCGGCGATCCGCACCGGCGCCTGGGCCGACGCCCGCCGTCTCGCCGAGGCGAGCGGCAACCCGGTCGCCCCCAAGCTCGTGCGGTGGCTGGAATGGCAGCGCGACGACCTGCCGGCCGACGCGGCCGAGATCGCGGCCTTCCTCGACGCCAATCCCGGGTGGCCCGGCGCCCAGCGGCTGCAGCGGCTCGTCGAGGAGCGGCTCGACCCGGCGGCGCCCGATGCGGCGGTGGCGGCCTGGTTCGGCCGCCGGCCGCCCGAGACCCACGCCGGCCGCGTCGCCTATGGCCAGGCGCTGCTCCGGCTCGGACGGGTCGACGACGGCAATGCCGTGCTCCGCCAGGCCTGGGTCGAGGGCAGCCTGCGGGCCGAGGAGGAAAAGGACTTCCTCGCCCGCTTCGGGACGGCGCTGCGGCCGGCCGACCATGCCGACCGGCTCGACCGGCTGATCTGGGCCAACGAGACGGTCGGTGCCCAGCGCATGCTGCCGCTGGTCGACGCCTCCCGGCAGCGGGTCGCCGAGGTGCGGCTGCGCCTCAAGGCCGGGCGCGGCAGCGACGGGCTGGCGCGCCTGACCGAGACCGAGCGCGCCGACCCCGGCCTGATGTTCGACCTCGTCCGCCATTACCGGCGGGTGGAGGACGACGCCGCGGCCGAGATCATCCTCACCGGCCGGCCGCCCGAGCAGGTGCGTCCGGCCGCGTGGTGGGTCGAGCGCAACCTGCTCGCCCGGCGGGCGCTGCGCACCGGCGCCACCGCCAGCGCCTACCGCCTCGCCTCGACCCATGGCTACACCGAGGGCGCGCCGCTGGCCGAGGCGGAGTTCCTGGCCGGCTGGATCGCGCTGCGCTTCCTCGACGATCCCGCCAAGGCCCTGGCGCACTTCACCCGCCTCGACGCCGCCGTCGGCATGCCGATCAGTTCCGCCCGCGCCGCCTACTGGCTCGGCCGGGCGGCCGAGGCGGCGGGGGACAAGGCGCAGGCCATGGCCCGCTACCAGCATGCCGCGCGCCATCTCACCACCTACTACGGCCAGCTGGCCGCCGAGCGGATCGGCCTCACCACCGCCCCCGACTGGGTGGTGGTGCCGGCGATCGAGCCGACCGACGCCGAGGCCGTCGCCTTCGCCCAGCGCGAACCCGCAGTCGCCGTCGAACTGCTGCTGGCGATCGGCGAGGCCCGCGCCGCCAGTCCATTCGTCCACCGCCTCGTCTTCGATGCGAAGACCCCGGCCGAGCACGCCCTCGCCGCCCGCCTCGCCCAGCGGGCCGGGCGGCCGAACCTCGGCGTGCTGGCCGGCAAGCGCGCCGGCTACGCGGGGGTCCACCTGCCGGGTGCCGCCTTCCCGGTCCAGATGGCGGCGACCGAGGCCGATATCGAGCCGGCCCTGGTCAATGCCGTCATCCGGCAGGAGAGCATGTTCGACCCGGCGGCGGTCAGCAGCGCCGGCGCCCGCGGGCTGATGCAGCTCATGCCGGCCACGGCGCGGCAGCTCGCCCGCCAGACTGGCGAGCCGCATTCCGACCAGCGGCTCGTCACCGACCCGGCCTACAACGTGGCGCTCGGCAGCCGCTATCTCGCCGACCAGATCCGCAATTTCGGCGGCTCCTACATCCTGGCGGTCGCCGCCTACAATGCCGGCCCGGGCCGCTCGCGC
>NZ_JAYSFE010000212.1:0-4543 GCF_041913585.1 Allostella sp. | reverse complement strand
GCGCCGACGGCCCGACCGCGGCACCACACTTGCGCGAAGTCGAGCCGTGCGGTTTCCCGCTCGCCGTCGCCCAGTTCGATGACGGCCGGCCGCGCCGGCTCGTCCTGCGCGAGCCGGCGCAGGCGGTCGACCAGCAACGGGGGCAGCGATGGCGCGGGCGTCGACAAGGGTTCCGGGACGGCGGCTCAGTACCGGCCGGACCCTACACGCGCGCGCCGGGCTTGGGAAAGGCCATGGCCGGGCGCGGCGGTCTGCCGCGCCCGGCCGACCGGCCGGCGGTCAGAAGTCGAAGATGTCGCCGAGGATCGACTTCCGCTTGCTGCCGTAGCGGCGGCGGTCGTCGTCGTCGTCATCGTCGCGGCGGCGGCCCTCGTAGCGGCGATCGTCGAAGCGCCGGTCGTCCTCGTACTTCGGACGACGATAGTCGTCGTCGCGCGCCGGCTGCTCCCAGGGGCGTCCCGCCCCGCCCCGGTCCGCCGGTGCGGCCGGGCGCGCCGGCTCCGCCGCGGCCGCGGATTCCGCGGCGCGGGCGACGATCTTGTCCAACTCCCCGCGATCGAGCCAGACGCCGCGGCATTTCGGGCAATAGTCGATCTCGATCCCCGAACGCTCGGTCATCATCAGCTCGGTCTCGTCGAGCGGGCACTTCATTCTCGTCCTCCGGGCAAGGTGTGTGACGGCGGAGAGATGGGCCCGCGGTGCGGCCGCGGCAACCGCCGGCGCTAGCGGGCGGCGCCGTCGGGGCCGAAGCGGGCCAGGTAGGCGACGAGGTCGGCGAGATCGGCGTCGTTGCGCAGGCCGGCATAGACCATCCGCGTGCCCGGCATGAAGGCGCGCGGATCGCGGAGATAGGCCTTCAGGGAATCCGCGTCCCACGTCACCCCGGAATTGCGGTTGGCGGGGGAGTAGGCGAAGCCGGGGATCGACCCGGCCTTGCGGTCGACGATGCCGTTCATCGGCGGTCCGACGCGGTTTTTCGCGCCCGGGCCGACCATGTGGCAGACCGCGCAGGCGCGCTTGAAGACCTGCTCGCCGCGGTCGGCATCCTGTCCGAGCGCGGCGGGTGCGCCCAGGGCGACGGCCAGGGCGAGGGGGACGGCAAGAGGCAGGGTTCGACGCATGTCGGCTCCGGCTGGGAGACAGAATCGGCTGGCGCGATGCCGCGGGAACTTGGCGGCGCGCGGGCCGCGGAGGCTATCACGTCTTCGTGAGAGCGCGCGGGGATTGCCGCCTCGGCAAGGGGCCCGCATCGTCCCTGTCGGTCCGTCCCGACGGCCGGCGACCGACGGTCGAATTCGACGAGGGAGTACGCATCCGATGGTCAGGCTCGACGTCAATGGCCGGGTCCACGAGGTCGATGTGGATGCCGACACGCCGCTGCTGTGGGTGCTTCGCGAGCAGCTTGGCCTGACCGGCACCAAGTATGGCTGCGGGGTCGCGCTGTGCGGCGCCTGCACCGTCCATATCGACGGTCAGGCGCAGCGCGCCTGCGCGATCCCGGCAGGCGCCGTCGGCCCGTCGAAGATCGTTACCATCGAGGGCCTGTCGCCCGACGGCCGGCATCCCGTGCAGCAGGCCTGGCTCGCGCAAGAGGTGCCGCAATGCGGCTACTGCCAGTCCGGCCAGATCATGGCGGCGGCGGCCCTTCTGGCGGAGAACCCGGAGCCGAGCGACGCCGACATCGACCAGGCGATGACCAACATCTGCCGCTGCGGCACCTACCAGCGCATCCGGACGGCGATCCACGACGCCGCCGGGAAGAGCCGGGCCTAGGAGGGCCGCGCCATGGACCGCATGACGAAGCCGAGCCGCCGCCGGTTCCTGACCGCGTCCGCCGTCGCCGGCGGCGGCTTCGCCGTCGCCTGGGCGGTGCCGGGCGGACTGCTGGAGGCGCTCGCCCAGACGACGATGCCGGCGCCCGCGGGTGCGGCCGAGGTCGGCATCTGGGTGGCGATCCATCCCGACGACACGACGGTCGTGCGCATCGCCCGCTCCGAGATGGGCCAGGGCACGCTGACCGGCCTCGCCCAGCTCGTCGCCGAGGATCTCGAGTGCGACTGGAGCAAGGTGAAGGCGGAGTACGTCCCGCCCGAGGTCAACCTCGCCAACCGGCGCGCCTGGGGCGACATGTCGACCGGCGGCAGCCGCGGCATCCGCGCCTCGGTCGACTATGTCCGCAAGGGCGGCGCCGCCGCCCGCATGATGCTGGTCGAGGCCGCGGCCCGGAACTGGGGCGTGCCCGCCGCCGAGTGCGCGGCGGCGAACAGCGTCGTCACCCACGGGCCGACCGGCCGCCGGCTGCGCTACGGCGAACTGGCGACCGCCGCGGCGAAGCTGGAGGTGCCGAAGGACGTCCCGCTCAAGCCCCAGAAGGACTGGAAGATCATCGGCCAGGGGGTGAAGCGGCTGGACACCGTCGAGAAGCTGACCGGCGCCCAGGTCTACGCGATCGACGTGCAGTTGCCGGGGATGCTGAATGCGGCCATCGCCCAGTGCCCGGTCTTCGGCGGCAGGCTCGCCGGCTTCGACGCCGACGCGATCCGGGACCGGAAGGGCGTGCGCCACGTCCTCAGGGTCGACGATGCGACGGTCGCCGTCGTCGCCGATACCTGGTGGCAGGCGAAGACGGCGCTCGACGCCCTGCCGATCCGCTGGGACGAGGGGCCGAACGCCGACGTCTCCAGCGCCTCGATCGCCCGTTTCCTCGCCGAAGGCCTCGACGCCAGGGAAGCGGCGGTCGGCCATCGCATCGGCGATGCCCCGGGCGCGATCGCCGGTGCCGCCAGGCGCGTCGAAGCGGTCTACGCCACGCCCTTTCTCAACCACGCGACCCTGGAGCCGATGAACTGCACGGCCAAGGTGTCGGACGAGGGGGTCGAGATCTGGGTGCCGACCCAGAACGGCGATGCCTCGCTGGCGGCGGCGGCCGAGGCGGGCGGCGTGCCCTTGTCCAAGGTCAAGGTCCACAAGCTGCATCTCGGCGGCGGCTTCGGCCGTCGCGGCTTCCAGGACTACACCCGCCAGGCGGTGCTGATCGCGCGGCAGGTTCCCGGCCGGCCGGTCAAGATGATCTGGTCGCGCGAGGAGGACATGCAGCACGGCTTCTACCGCCCGATCACCCAGGCCAAGATGACGGGCGGGCTGGATGCCGAGGGCAACCTGGTCGGGCTGCACATGCGCATTTCCGGCCAGTCGATCCTGGCCTCGATCGCGCCCTCGCGCTTCTCGGGCGGCATCGACCGGCTGCACTTCCAGGGCCTGCTCGCGGACGAGTTCGGCTACATGGCGATCCCGAACCTGCTGATCGACCATGCGATGCGCAACACGCATGTCCCGGTGGGCTTCTGGCGCGGGGTCAACCACAACCAGAACGCCGTCTACCTCGAGTGCTTCATCGACGAGCTGGCGCACGCCGCCGGCAAGGATCCGCTGGAGTTCCGGCGCAAGCTGCTGGCGAAGAACCCCAGGCACCTCGCCGTGCTGGAGGCGGCGGCCGCCAAGGCCGAGTACGGCAAGCCGCTGCCGGCCGGAATCCACCGCGGCATCTGCCAGAACTACGGCTTCGGCAGCTACACCGCCGCCGTCGCCGAGGTCTCGGTCTCCGACCAGGGCAAGCTGAAGATCCGTCGCATCGTCGCCGCCACCGACTGCGGATATGCGCTCAACCCGGACCAGATCGCGGCCCAGGTCGAGGGCTCCTTCGTCTATGGCCTGAGCGCGCTGCTCTACAGCGAGAACACGGTCGAGAAGGGCCGCATCGTCGAGGGCAATTTCGACGGCTACGAGGTGATGCGGATCGAGGACATGCCGAAGGTCGAGACGGTGATCGTCCCGTCGGGCGGCTTCTGGGGCGGTGTCGGCGAGCCGACGATCGCGGTCGCCGCGCCGGCGGTGCTGAACGCCATCTTCGCGGCGACCGGCAAGCGCATCCGCTCGCTGCCGCTGAAGCATCACGACCTGCGCGCGGCGTGAGCCTGGGGTTCCGCGTCCGGGCATGGGGGCTCCTGGGGATGGCGGTCGTGGCCGCCGCCCCCGGCGCGCCGGCGGCCGAGCCGCCGCCGGGCGCGACCTCCTGCTCGGGATGCCACGCGCCGGCCGGCCGGGTGTCCGCGCCCAGCATCCCGCCCCTCGCCGGGCTCGCCGCCGCCGACATGGCGCGGGCGCTGGCGGAATACCGCGCGGGCGAGCGGCCGGGCACGGTGATGGATCGCATCGCCCGCGGCTTCACCGCCGCGGAATCCGAGGCGATCGCCCGCTGGCTGGAGGCGAACCGGTGACGGCGATCGGCCGCCGCGCCGTGCTGGCGGCGGCACTGGCGGCACCGTTCCTGGCGCGGACGGCGCACGGGCAGGGGGCCGCCCGCGTCGTGGTGATCGGCGGCGGCTTCGCCGGCGCGACCGCGGCCCGCGCCCTCCGCCGCATCGACCCGGCCCTGGCCGTCACCCTGGTCGAGCCCAACCGGGTCTATGTCGCCTGCCCGTTCAGCAATGCCGTGCTGGCCGGCCTGCGCGAGATCGAGGCGCAGCGCTTCGGCTATGGCGGC
>NZ_JAYSFE010000211.1:2725-4613 GCF_041913585.1 Allostella sp. | reverse complement strand
CGCCGCTGACGGCCGTGCTCGGCTACATCGACCTGCTCGACCAGCAGATCCGCGACCCGATCCAGCGCAAGTGGGTGGCGACCATCCGCCGTTCCGGCTGGAGCCTGCTGCGGCTCCTCTCCGACATCGTCGATTTCGCGCGCATCGATGCCGGCGAGATCCGGCTGGAATTCGGCGTCCTCGACCCGGTCGGCAAGGTGCATTCGATCCTCGACCTGTTCCGCCCGACGATGGACGAGAAGGGTCTGCGCGCCGAGGTCCAGGTCGCGACCGGGGTACCGCGCGCCGTCATCGGCGACGCCGCCCGCATGCGGCAGGTCCTGAGCAACCTGATCGGCAACGCCGTCAAGTTCACCCGCGACGGCACCATCGGCGTCGCCATCGCGGCGGAGCCGGCGGACGCCGACGGTCAGGTCCGCCTGTCCTTCACCGTCACCGACAGCGGTGTCGGCATCGCGCCCGAGAACCTGCCGACGCTGTTCGACCGCTTCTCCCAGGCCGACTCCAGCTCGACCCGGCCGTACGGCGGCGCCGGCCTCGGGCTCGCCATCGCCCGCGGCCTGGCGCGGCGGATGGGCGGCGAGGTCACGGCGGAGAGCGCCGGTCTCGGCCACGGCGCCCGCTTCCGGCTCGTCCTGCCGGTCCGCTCGGCGACGCGCGCCGCCGCGGCGCCCGCCGAAGGAGCGCCGGGCCGGACACGGGCGCGGGGTACCGTCCTCGTCATCGAGGACGATCCGGTGAACCAGGAACTGCTGGCCGAGATGGTCCGCATCCTGGGCTTCACCGCCGAAGTGGCCGGCACCGGCGAGCTCGGGGTCGAGGCCGCCGCCGGGCGGCCCGACCTCGCCGCGCTGCTGGTCGACGTCAACCTGCCCGGCATGAACGGACTGGATGCCATCCGCCACATCCGCGCGCTGGCCTCGCCGGCGGCGCGCGCGCCGATCCTCTGCGTCAGCGCGCTGGCGTCCGACAGCGACCGCGCCACGGCGCTGGCGGCGGGCGCCGACGCCTACCTCACCAAGCCCGTCCGGCTGGCCGACCTGCGCCAGGCCATGGAGCGGGAGACCGCCCGCCGGCGCCCACCCGAGGCCTGAGCCATGCGCGCTCAGGCGTGGGAATAGAGCGGCAGCCCCGCGACCGGCAGGTCGGCCTTCAGGACCTGACCGGTCTCGCTCTCGGTGACGTAGAGGGTCCGGCGATCCGGGCCGCCGAAGGCGAGGTTGGTGGTGCCCGGTCCGGCACAGGTGTCGACGCGCCATTCCGGTTCGCCGGTCGCCCCGAACAGCCACACCGCCCCCAGCCCGACATGGCAGACCGCGAGCCCGCCCGAGGCGAGCACGGCGATCCCGTCCGGTCCGGTGCCGCCCGAAAGCTGCAGGAAGGTCCCGACCTTGGAAGGGAAGCCGTCGGCCATCAGCGGCGCCCGCCAGACGGCGTTGGCGCGGGTGACCGCGACATAGAGCGTCCGTTCGTCGGGCGAGAGCGCGATGCCGTTCGGGCTCGGCACGCGGTCGATCAGGCACTCCAGGCGTCCCGCCGCGGTCAGCCGGTAGACCCGCCCCGAGGGGTCGTGGAGGCCGCTCTGGCCCTGGTCGGTGAAATAGAGGTCGCCGTTGGCGGCGAAGACGAGATCGTTGGGACCACGGAACCGTTCGGAATGCCGCCTTGGCATCACCGGCTCGACCCGCCCCGAGGCCGGATCGAGGGTGAGGATGCCGTTCTTGTAGTCGGCGAGGAAGATCCGGCCGTCGCGGGCGATCTTCAGCCCGTTCGGCTCGCCGTCGTACTCGGCGACCAGCGTGAACTCGCCCTCCGGCGACAGCCGCAGGATCCGGCCGTTCGGGATGTCGGTGAGCCAGAGATTGCCGGCGCGGTCGAAGGACGGCCC
>NZ_JAYSFE010000211.1:0-2625 GCF_041913585.1 Allostella sp. | reverse complement strand
CCGCGATCCGGTCGTCCGGCAACCAGCGTCGCTACGGCAGCAGCCACCTCAAGCGGCTGGCCTTCATCCGCCATGCCCGCGAACTCGGGTTTTCGCTGGACCGCATCCGCGAGCTCCTGGCGCTGGCCGACGATCCGGAACGGCCGTGCGCCGAGGCGCATGCGATCGCCACCGCCCACCGCGAGGCGGTGCGCAGCCGGATCGCGCGGCTGGTGGCGCTGGAACGCGAGCTCGACCGCATGATCGCCGCCTGCGACGCCGAGCGCGCCGCCGACTGCCGGATCATCGAGGTGCTGGCCGACCACGCGCACGGGCACTGCCTCAGCCCGGAGCATGGCGGCGCCGACCTGCCCGTCGTCCGCGCCGGCGGCCCGGCGCGGGCGCGCCGTTAGCCGATCAGCAGGGCGCCGCCGACCAGCACCAGCAGGACCGCCGACAGGTTGGCCGCCGCCGCCAGGCGGCCGGGCGCGGCCGCGGCAAGCGACCGCACCAGCCCGGCGGCGCCGAGCGCGATCGCCGCCTGGACCAGCGAGAAGCCGACGAGATAGGCGCCGACCGCCACCGGCTCGGCGCCGACGATGCTCTCGCCATATGCGTAGCCGTGGGCGAGGCCGGCCGCCGCCAGCACCAGCAGCCGTCCCGGCGCCGGGCTGCGGCCGAGTGCCAGAAGCCCGGCCATCACCAGCAGCGACAGGGCGACCGCCGCCTCGGCCAGCGGCAGCTCCGCCCCGGCGACATGGAGGAGGCAGCCGGCGAGCGTCCCGCCGACGAACCCGAGGAGCGGCCCGGACCCGAGCCTGGCCGACGCCGACAGCACGCCGATGCCGACGACGAAGGCGAGATGGTCGATGCCGATGACCGGGTGCCCGAGGCCCGAGAGCAGCCCGGTCAACGGGCCGTCCGGCAATTGTCCGCCCATGGCGTGGTGCGCGAGCGCCAGCGTCGGGGTCAGGACCCATGCGGCTCCGGCCAGGATCGCCTTGATGACCATTTGTACTCTCCCCTCTGCCCGACCGCTCGGTGCGACGCGGCGCAACATAGCCGCGACCGGCGCCCGTCGTCAGCCGCGATCGGCCGGCAGGCGGACGGTGAAGCGGGCGCCGCCCGGCGGCGGCCGGTTCTCCGCCGCGATGGCGCCGCCATGGGCCTCGACGATCTGCTTGGAGATGCTGAGGCCGAGGCCGGAATGGGTCCCGAACTTCTCCCCCGACGGCCGTTCGCTGTAGAAGCGCTCGAAGATCGCCTCCAGCTTGTCGGGCGGGATGCCCGGCCCCTCGTCCTCGACCTGGGCCACCACCCACTTGCCCTGCCGCGCCGCGCGCAGGGTCACGGTCCCGCCCGGCGGGCTGAAGGAGGCGGCATTGGCGATGAGGTTGCGGAACACCTGCCCCAGCCGGCTCTCGAGCCCGACCACGGTCAGTTCCTGATGGCGGGCGACGTCGAGGCGGATGGCCGGGCCGGAGCCGTCGTCGGTCGTCTGGTGCAGCTCGGCGAACGCGTCGAGCAGGCGCCCGACGTCGACGGTCTCGGTCGCGTCACGCGACAGCTCGGCGTCGAGGCGCGAGGCGTCGGAGATGTCGGTGATGAGGCGGTCGAGCCGCCCGACATCCTCCTGGATGATCGCCATCAGCCGCCGCTGCTGGTCCGGATCGCGGACCCGCACGGCCGTCTCGACGGCGCTGCGCAGCGAGGTCAGCGGATTCTTGATCTCGTGGGCGACGTCGGCCGCGAAGCGCTCGTTGGCGTTGAGCCGCTGCCACAGCACCTGCGTCATGGTGCGCAGCGATTCCGCGAGGTCGCCGATCTCGTCGCTGCGGCGGCCGAGGTCGGGGATCTCCGGCTGGCGGCCCTGGCCGCGCTTGACGCGTTCGGCCGCGCGCGCGAGGCGCAGGATCGGCCGCACGATGGTGCCGCCGAGATAGAGCGACAGCAGGACCGTGATCGCGAGCGCCACCGCGAACACCTTGAGGATGTCGAAGCGGACCGAGCGGATCGCCTTCTGGATCGCCTGGTCCTCGGTCGACAGCATGACGGCGCCCAGCACCTGCTTGAAGCGCTGGACCGGCACCGCCGTGGACAGCACCGTGCGGTCGAGCGCGTCGCGCCGCCGCATGCGCATGGTCTCGCCTTCCAGCGCCCGCGTCACCTCGACATAGTCGGCGGCGGTCTGGACCGGCCGTTCGGCATAGAGCGGCAGTTCCTCGCCGTCCGGCAGCAGGCCGACCACCCAGCCGTAGATGCGGCCGGCGGCGCCGAGCAGGGGCGGGTCGTCGTCGGGCGGCGCCAGCCGCTCGATGTAGATGCTGCCGCCGGGCCCGGAGAGCAGCCGCGTGTCGGCGACCAGCGCTCCGTCGGCGGCGAAGAGACGGGCGCGGGCGCCCGTCGGCTCCACCATGCGGCGGACCATGTGCCGGGCGGCCTCCAGCGACAGGGCCACGTCCTCGCTGGCGCCCGGCCGGTCGATCGTGCCTTCGCCCAGCGCATTGGCGATCAGTTCGGCCTGGGTGCGCAGCGCGTCGAGCTCGCTCTGCACCAGACCCTTCCGGTACTCGCCGACATAGAGCAAGCCGCCGACCAGGATCAGCAGCGGCAGCACGTTGACCGCCAGGATGCGGCGGGTCAGCG
>NZ_JAYSFE010000210.1:0-4657 GCF_041913585.1 Allostella sp. | reverse complement strand
CATGGCGGCTCTCCTTGGTTCCGTCGGCTTCGGGGATCACCCCGTTGCGATGACCGGAATCTAGTGCCCACCAACAGAATTGATAATCCGCTCCGAAAGAGATGGATTGTTGACGATACGTGTTCAATGAAGCGGCGGTCGCGACACCCTTGCCCCGCCGGCCGTCCGGCCTGATATAGTGACGCCGGGAGGTTGGCGGCGGACGGATCCCTCGCCAACCCGGTCAGGTCCGGAAGGAAGCAGCCGTAACGAGTTCCGAGCCGGGTCGTCGACCAGCCTCCCACCCCTATCCCGCGCCAATGCGCCCATCTCTGGGGCTCAGGAACCGGCCGCTGGCGTCATGACCGATCCGACAGCCCCGCATCCGCCGTATCGCGTCCTCGCCCGGAAGTACCGACCCGACCGTTTCGCCGACCTGATCGGCCAGGAAGCGCTGGTGCGGACCTTGGGCAACGCCATCCGCACCGGGCGGATCGCGCACGCCTTCATGCTGACCGGGGTGCGCGGCGTCGGCAAGACGACGACCGCCCGCATCATCGCCCGGGCGCTCAACTGCATCGGCCCGGACGGCGGCGGCGGCCCGACCATCGAACCGTGCGGGGTGTGCGCCAATTGCCGGGCGATCGCCGAGGACCGCCACGTCGACGTCCTCGAGATGGACGCCGCATCCCGCACGGGCGTCGGCGACATGCGCGAACTGATCGACGGGGTGCGCTACCTGCCGGTCCAGGCGCGCTACAAGATCTACATCATCGACGAAGTCCACATGCTGTCGATGGCGGCCTTCAACGCCCTCCTCAAGACCCTGGAGGAGCCGCCGGCCCACGTGAAGTTCGTCTTCGCCACGACCGAGATCCGCAAGGTCCCGATCACCATCCTGTCGCGCTGCCAGCGCTTCGACCTGCGGCGGATCGAGGCCGACCGGCTGTTCGAGCATTTCCGCCGCATTGCCGGCGACGAGGGCGTGACGGCCGAGGACGAGGCGCTCCGCCTCATCGCGCGGGCGGCGGACGGGTCGGTGCGCGACGGGCTGTCGCTGCTCGACCAGGCGATCGCGCTCGGCGACGGGCCGGTCGAGGCGGCGCGCGTCCGCGACATGCTGGGCCTCGCCGACCGCGGCCAGGTCTTCGCCCTGTTCGGCGCCGTCATGAAGGGTGCGGTCGGCGAGGCGCTCGACCGGTTCGACGGCTCCTACCGCGCCGGCGCCGACCCGGTCGCCCTGCTCCAGGACCTGCTCGGCGTCGTCCACATGGTCACCCGCCTCAAGACCGCGCCCGACTCGGTCGAGGCGACCAGCCTGCCGGAGATCGAGCGGGTCGAGGGCGGGGCGCTGGCCGGCCAGCTGTCGGTTCCCGTGCTGACCCGCGCCTGGCAGATCCTGCTGAAGGGACTGGGCGAAACCCAGGCGGCACCGGTGCCGCGGCAGGCGGCCGAGATGGTGCTGATCCGCCTCGCCCACGTCGCCAGCCTGCCCGATCCGGCGCAGTTGGTGCGGCTCATCGAGCGCGAGCGCGAGGCGGGACCGGCCGCGACTCCGCCGTCCGGACCCGCCGGCGGCGTCCGTGCCGAAGCGGGGGGCGGCCGTCCCGTTCCGGTGCCGCAGCCGGTGGCCGTCGCGCCGCCGGCCATCGCGCCATCCGCCGAACTGCCGCAGCCGGCCACCTTCGCCGAGGCGGTCGCGCTCTTCGCCGACCATCGCGAGGTGGTGCTGCACGCCCAGATCCTGCAGGACGTGCAGCTCGTGCGCTTCGAGCCGGGACGGATCGAGCTGCGCCTCCGGCCCGAGGCGAAGAACCGCGAGACGCCCAACCGCATGGGCACCCTGCTGACCCAATGGACGGGCCGGCGCTGGATCATCAGCATCTCCGACGGGCCGGCCGAGCCGACGCTGCGCGCGCAGGCCGAGGCGGCCGAGCGCCAGGTCCGGCACGAGCTTTCGCAACACCCGCTGGTGCGGGCGGTGCTGGAGGCGTTCCCGGGCGCGGCGATCGAGGCCGTGCGCACGCTCGACGGCGCCGCGCCCGCGCCGGCGGTCCCCGCGCCGGCCGCGCCGCGCTTCGGCGGCGTGGCCGGCGTGGAGGCGCCGCCCGATCCGGCCGAGGACGATTTCGTGCCGGCCGACTATCCCGACGACGACGTCGATCCCTACGACGGAGAGGACCCGTGAAGAACATCGGCGAGATGATGCGCCAGGCGCAGCAGATGCAGCAGCGCATGCAGGAGATGCAGGATCGGCTGGCCGAGGCCGAGGCGACCGGCAGCGCGGGCGCCGGCATGGTCGAGGTGACGCTGAACGGCAAGGGCGCGGCGCGCCGGATCCGCATCGACCCCCAGCTCCTGGAGCCGAAGGAGGCCGAGGTGCTGGAGGATCTGATCGTGGCCGCGATCAACGACGCCAAGGCCAAGGTCGACGCCCATGCGGCCGAGGAGATGGCCAAGCTGACGGGCGGGCTGAAGCTGCCGCCCGGCATCAAGCTGCCGTTCTGACCGGCGGCCGGCGCGGCGGATGGCGGGCGGACCGGAGATCGAGCGGCTGGTGCTGCTGCTCGCCAAGCTGCCGGGACTGGGACCCCGGTCGGCGCGCCGGGCGGCGCTCTTCCTGCTGAAGCGCCGAGCGCTGGTGCTGGAACCGCTGGCGGCCGCGCTTGCCGACGCCGCCGCCAAGGTGCGGCCGTGCAGCCGCTGCGGCAACCTCGACACCATCGACCCGTGCCAGCTCTGCCGCGACGAGCGCCGCGACGGGAGCATCCTCTGCGTCGTCGCCGACGTCGCCGACCTCTGGGCGATGGAGCGGTCCGGTGCCTTCCGCGGCCGCTATCACGTGCTGGGCGGCCTGCTCTCGGCGCTGGACGGCGTGCGGCCGGACGACCTCGCGATCGGCCGGCTCGTCGAGCGCGTCGCCGGGGAAGGGATCGAAGAGGTGGTCCTGGCCCTGAACGCCACCGTCGACGGCCAGACCACCGCCCACTACGTCGCCGAACGGCTGGAGGCGACCGGCGTGCGCGTCTCGCGTCTCGCCCACGGCGTGCCGGTGGGCGGCGAACTCGACTATCTCGACGAGGGCACGCTCGCGGCCGCACTCCGGGCGCGCCGCTGATCGGTCGGCCCGATCCGTTCCGGACCCCCTGGTGCAGGGCATCGGCCGCGCCTATATTCCCCGGTGTCGGGCAACCGACTATGGCGATAAATGGTGCGTGGAATAGGCGTAGCGGACCCGGGGGCAGTGCCCGGCGCCTCCACCATTCACCGGGGCCTCCGGCCCCGGTCCATGGGGGCGAACCAGGATCGACGCGCGTAGTAAAGGCGTTGCTTTCGCCCGGCATGATACCGCCGTTATCGGGTCAAATCCTAAGTGCGAACGACAACAAGGTCGCACTCGCTGCCTAACCGGTAAGCGCGGTTCGGGGGGCACCGGGCAACAGAAGCCCCCCACTCATTCCGGGCGCCCTCCTGCGGGGAGGGGCCGCAACGACAGCGAGGGGGACGGCCCGGGCGTATGGCGAAGGACCAATTCAACTACCCGGCCCTGATGGACGGCGCGCTGCGCGGAGTGGTCCGCAGCGTGCTCCAGCGCACCGCCGAGCGGGGCCTTCCCGGCGCCCACCATTTCTACATCAGCTTCCGGACCGACTATCCCGGCGTCGAGGTGCCGGAGTATCTGCGCGAGAAGTATCCGGAAGAGATCACCATCGTCCTGCAGCACCAGTTCTGGGGGCTGGAGGCGGGCGAGGACCATCTCGCGGTCACCCTCAGCTTCCGCGACATCCACGAGCGGCTGGTCGTGCCGTGGCCGGCGCTGACCGGCTTCGCCGATCCCTCCGTCAGCTTCGGCCTGCAGTTCGAGGCGCCGCCCGGCGTCGCCCAGGGCGAGGCGAAGGCGAAGGTCGAGAGCGCAGCGAAGACGGAGCCGCGGCCGGAAGCCACCATGCACGCGCTGCCGGCACCGACCGGCGAGCCGCCCGCGGGCGAGGAGGCCAGGCCGGCCGCCGGACGCACCGGCGAGGTCGTGGCCCTCGACGCCTTCCGCAAGAAGTGACCGGCCCCGCCGAGGACGGGCGGCCCGGTCCGGACGCGGACGCCAATCCCTGGACGGTGCGCCGCGCCGAGGTGCGCTACGACAATCGCTGGATCCGCGTCACCCACCACGAGGTGCTGACGCCGGCGGGCACGCCCGGCATCTACGGCACCGTCCACTTCAAGAACCTGGCGATCGGCGTCGTCCCGGTCGATGACCAGGGCCACACCTGGCTCGTCGGCCAGTACCGCTTCCCGCTCGGCACCTACAGCTGGGAAATTCCGGAAGGCGGCGGCCCGCACGGGGTGCCGCCGCTCGAATCGGCCGCCCGCGAACTGGCGGAGGAGACCGGGCTGGTCGCCGCCGGCTGGCTGCCGCTGCTGGAGATGGATCTCTCGAACTCGGTGTCGGACGAGCGCGCGATCGCCTACCTCGCCTGGGACCTGACGCAGGGGGCGGCCGAGCCCGAGCCGACCGAGCAGCTGCGACTGCGCCGGCTGCCGCTCGGCGCCGCCTTCGGCCTCGTCCGCGACGGCAGCATCCGCGACGCCCTCAGCGTCGCCGCCCTCCAGGCGCTGGAGCTGCGCTGGCGCGACGGCTCGCTGCCGCCCGCGGTGCGCGAACGGCTGGCGCCGCCCTAGA
>NZ_JAYSFE010000209.1:0-4665 GCF_041913585.1 Allostella sp. | reverse complement strand
TGTTGATCCGGCGCGCCGCCAGCGCCTGCTGCACCGCCTCGGCGGCGGTTCCGGCCAGTGCGAAGCTGACGATGCCGCAGCGCTGCCGCCCGAGGTCGAGCACCCGCACGCCGCGGATGGCGCCCAGGCCCTCGCGGATGCGGTCGGCGAGGGCGGTCGTCCGCCGGCCGATTGCCGCCAGCCCCCAGCCGAGCGCGTAGTCGGCCGCCGCCTTGAGGCCGAGCTTGCCGGCGACGTAGCTCTCCCAGTTCTCGAACCGCCGCGCGTCGGGTCGCAGCTGGTAGCGATGGGGCGCGACCCAGGTCGCGGCGTGGTTGTCGAGGAAGGGCGGATCGATGCGGTCCAGGAAGTCCTGCCGGACGAAGAGGAAGCCGGTGCCGCGCGGCCCGCGCAGGAACTTGCGGCCGGTGGCCGACAGCATGTCGCAGCCGATCTCGGCCACGTCGACCGGCATCTGGCCGATCGACTGGCAGGCGTCGAGCAGGTAGGGCACGCCGGCGGCCCGCGTCAGCCGGCCGATCTCGGCGGCCGGATTGACCAGTCCGCCGTTGGTCGGGACATGCGTGATCGCCACGAGCCCGACCCGTCCCTTGCGCCGGCGCCGGTCCATGGCGCGCGCCAGCGCATGGAGGTCGACGGCACCCGTCTCGTCGGACGGGATCGTCTCCACCACCGCGCCGCGGCGCTGGGCCTGATGGAAGAAGGCGATGACGTTGGAGGAATATTCCGCCTCGGCGGTCAGGATGCGGTCGCCGGCCTGGAGCGGCAGGCCGTAGAAGGCCATGTCCCAGGCGCGCGTCGCGTTCTCGATGACGGCGATCTCGCCGGCGCCGGCCCCGACCAGCCGCGCCAGTGACTCGTAGACGCCGCGCTCGAGATCGTCGGCGGCGGCGTCGGCCGCCTCGTAGCCGCCGATCTCGGCCTCGCGCTCGAGATGGCCGATCACCGCCCGGCGCACCGGGTCCGGCATCAGGGCGGCGCCGGCGTTGTTCATGTGGTTGACGTGGGCGACGCCCGGGGTTTCGCGGCGGGCGCGTTCGAGGTCGATGTCCATTTTCGGGCGGGGCGCTCCGGTGATGACGGTCGAGTATAGCGACAATCGGCCCCGGTCGAGCCACCGGCGATCGCGGGCCGGGCGGCTGGCGTGGGGCGCGGCGCGGTACTATGTGCATGGGTGCGGGGCGGTGGGGCCGCCGGGAGGCCCGGCCGGGGCCCGCGTGCGACGGAACTGCGAGGGGATCACCGACCGATGAAACGAGCGATCGCAGCGGCGCTGGCCGCCGCTTCCCTGACCGCGGCGGCGAGCGCCGGCGCGGCCGTCACTCGGGACGACTTCCTGGTCCGCAACACCGCCAGCCTGGTCTCCCTCTGCAGCGTCCAGCCGCAGGACCCGATGGCGGTGCAGGCCCTGCACTTCTGCCACGGCTACGTCGCCGGCGTCGCCGACCAGTACCAGGCCATGGGGGCGCCGCGGCCGGGCGAGCCGCCGCCCTACTGCCTGCCGGAGCCGCGGCCGAGCCGGTCGCAGGCGGTCGAGATGTTCCTCGCCTGGGCGAAGGCGAACCCGGCGGAGGCCAAGGCCGAGGCGGTCGACAGCCTGTTCCGCTTCGCCCGCGCCACCTGGCCGTGCAAGCGCTGACCCCGCAAGGAGGACGACAGATGAACGGATCGATCCGGACCCTCGGGGCGGTCGTGCTCGCGGGCGCGCTCCTGACCGGCTGCGCCGGCATGACGCCGACCGAGCAGCGGGTGCTGAGCGGCGGCGCGATCGGCGCCGGCGGCGGTGCCGTGCTCGGCGCCATCGGCGGCGACGCCGCACTGGGCGCCATCCTCGGCGGCGCGGCCGGCCTCGCCGGCGGCTATCTCTGGGACCAGCACAAGCAGGCCGAGGCCGACGCCTACTACCGCGGCTACAACGACGGGCGCCGCCCGCCGCCGCGCCGGCGCTGACGGCGGAGGGCCGGCCGGAGCCGGGCCGGGGGCCGGAGGCTCAGTCCTCCGGTTCCCCTCGCGCAAGCCAGTCGCGATACTGCGCCCGGGTCTCCTCGTTCGGCGGATAGAGCCCGGGAATCGCCCGGCCGCGGCGCACCTCGCGCTGCACGAAGCGTTCCATGCGCTCCTGCTCGGCGGAGTCGCGGGCGACCTCCTCGACGAGATGGCGGGGGATGACGACGACGCCGTCGAGGTCGCCGACCACGGCGTCGCCGGGAAAGACCGGCACCCCGCCGCAACCGACCGGCGTCTGCACCTCGACCGGGTGCAGGTGGGTCATGCTCGCCGGTGCCGCGGCGCCGGCCGCGAAGATCGGAAAGTCGAGCCCGGCCAGCACCGGCGCGTCCCGCATCGCCCCGTCGGAGACGACGGCGGCGAGCCCGCGCACCTTGAGCCGCCAGGCGAGGATGTCGCCCAGCGTGCCGGCCCGCGTCTCGCCCTCCGTCGAGATCACCAGGACATGGCCCGCCGGCGTCTCCTCGACGGCGACGCGCTGGGCGCTCGCCGGGTCCGTCGGCTTCGGCGGCTGGCAGATGTCCTCGCGGCCGGGAATGTAGCGCAGCGTCACCGCCGGGCCGGCGAAGCGGGCGGCGGCCGGGTTCATCGGCCCGACGCCGGCGATGGCGAGGCCGCGGAAGCCGCGCTTCAGCAGCTGCATGGTGATGGTGGCGGTGCTCGCCTCGCCGAGGAGGCGCAGGGTCTCGGCCGGAAGCGGCATCGGCTGGATCGTGGTCATGGGGCTCCTCCGGAACGGGGCGTCCGCCGTTGGCCGGCGGCACGGGTGTCAGTCGGCAAAGATGTCAGTCGGGGTGGGTGGTGTCGCCCGGCCCGAGCGCGCGCTGCATCAGGACGCTGTCGACCCAGCGCCCGTGCTTGTAGCCGATGGCGGTCAGCACCCCGGCATGGCGGAAGCCGTGCCGGGCATGGAGGCCGATCGAGGCGGCGTTGGCGCTGTCGCCGATGACCGCCACCATCTGCCGGAAGCCTGCCGCCTCGCAGCGCCGGATCAGTTCGGCGAGGAGCCGGCTGCCGATGCCGGCGCGCTCCCGTCCGGGGGCGAGATAGACCGAGTTCTCGACCGAGTGGCGGTAGGCCGGCCGCGTCCGGTACGGCCCGGCATAGGCGTAGCCGGCGACCTCGCCGTCGACCTCCGCCACCAGGTAGGGATAGCCGCGGCCGGTCGTCTCGGCGTGGCGCCGCGCCATCTCGCCGGCCGGTGGCGGCTCCTCCTCGAACGAGGCCAGCCCGTGGCGGACATGGTGGCCGTAGATCGCCGCGATCGCGGCAATGTCGGCGGCGACGGCGTCGCGGATGCGGACTTCGGTCATTGCGTCAGCTGCCGCGGGTCGATCCGGGCGAGCCGGTCGACGACCTGGCGCAGCTCGCCCGCGATGCGCGCGAGCTCGGGTTTGCGGGCATAGCGGGCCTCGTCCATGTAGAGGTCGCGGTTGACCTCGATCTGCAGGGCGTGGACGCCCTCCGCGGGGCGGCCGTAATGGGCGGTGGTGAAGCCCCCCGCATAGGGGGCGTTGTGGGTGACGCGGTAGCCGAAGCCGCGCAGTGCGGCGGCGACCGTGTCGGCGACGGCGGCCGCGCAGGCGTTGCCGTGGATGTCGCCGAGGATGAAGTCGGCGCGCCGGCGGCCGGGGTCGAGGTCCATCGGCCCGCCGGTCGACGGCATGGAGTGGCAGTCGATGAGGATGGCGTGGCCGACGGCGCGCCGCCGCTCCTCGACCAGCGCCGCGAGGTCGCGGTGATAGGGCTGGTAGAGGCGGCGGATGCGCTCCAGCCCCTCGGCGACGGTGAGCTTGCGGGCATAGATGTCGGCGCCGCTGGCGACGATGCGGGCGATCGTCCCGAGCCCGGCCTGGACGCGCGGCGAGCGCGTGTTGCAGAAGTCGGGCAGCGGCCCGTCGAACATCGCCGGGTCGAGCTCCCACGGCTCGCGGTTGAGGTCGACATAGGCGCGCGGGAAATGCGCCCGGATCATCGGCGCGCCGAGCCGCGCCGCCTCGGCGAAGAGCTCGTCGACGAAGCAGTCCTCCGACCGCCGCAGCGTCAGGGGGTCGAGCCGGCTGGCGCGCAGCAGGTCCGGCGGGTAGCGGCGGCCGGAATGCGGCGAGGCGAGCACGATCGCGCCGGGCGGGGCGGCCGGCCGGTCGACGACGTGCCCGGGCGCCAGCTCTCCGGGGAGTTCGCCTGAGGAATCCATGCGCGGCCGATGATGGCAAACCGCGCGAGCCCGTGTCACGCGGCAGATGGGCACGGGGCGGGGGCGATCTGCGGGGTGCCGGCGAAAGATGCGTTGCCATCCCGGCCGCCCGGTGCTACATCGCCGGTCCCGCGGCCGGAACCCGACCGGGTGCCGGCCCCACGGAGAGCGTGGGCGCGTAGCTCAGCGGGAGAGCACTACGTTGACATCGTAGGGGTCACAGGTTCAATCCCTGTCGCGCCCACCATCCATCTCCTTGATATCGCTAGGAAATCCAGACCGCCGAACCGGCGGCGCTGAGGGCTGGATTTCGCCTGCTCCGGACGCTGTAGGGGCAGGCTGGAGCGGTACAGGTTATTGGCGAGGTCCCGGTCGGCTATGCAGGCCAGGAGGTTGGGTGCGTTCTGGACGTCCGCCCCAAGGCACGTTGGCTTGCCGACGGGCACGAAGGGCCTGGACCG
>NZ_JAYSFE010000208.1:0-4721 GCF_041913585.1 Allostella sp. | reverse complement strand
ATCCTGCACGCGGCGAAGGAACTGGGGATGCCCGTCAAGTGGACGGACGAGCGCTCCGGCAGCTTCCTCTCCGACCATCACGGCCGCGACCATGTCGCCCATTGCGAACTGGCGCTCGACCGCGACGGCCGCTTCCTCGCCGTGCGGGTGCGCAACTACGGCGACATGGGCGGCCACCTGTCCGCGGTCGGCGCGCTGATGCCGACCCTCAACATCGTCAAGAACGTGCCCAGCGTCTACGCGACGCCGCTGCTCGAGGTCCGGACCCTCTGCGTGCTGACCAACACCACCCCGGTCAGCGCCTATCGCGGCGCCGGGCGGCCCGAGGGCAACTACTTCATGGAGCGCCTGATCGACCGCGCGGCAGTCGAGATGGGGATCGACCGCGTCGAACTCCGGCGCCGCAACATGATCCGGCCGGAGCAGATCCCCTACGTCGCCGCCTCGGGCATGCACTACGACAGCGGCGATTTCCCGGCGATCCTCGACGAGGCGCTGACGGCCGCCGACTGGGCGGGGTTCGAGGCCCGGCGCCAGGCGACCGCGGCGGCCGGCAGGCTCCGCGGCCGCGGCATCGGCTGCTATCTCGAGGTGACCGCGCCCGCCAACAAGGAGATGGGGGGCCTCCGCTTCGAGGCGGACGGCACGGTCACCATCATCACCGGCACCCTCGACTACGGCCAGGGCCACGCCACGCCCTTCGCCCAGATCCTGAGCGACCGGCTGGGCGTGCCGTTCGAGCGCATCCGCCTCCTCCAGGGCGACAGCGACGAGATGAAGGCGGGCGGCGGCACCGGCGGTTCGCGCTCGGTCACCAACAGCGGCCAGGCGATCCACGAGGCCAGCATCCAGGTCGTCGACAAGGGCCGCGCCGCCGCCGCCCACGTCCTGGAGGCGGCGGAGGCGGACATCGAGTTCGCGGCCGGGCGCTTCGTCATCGCCGGCACCGACCGGGCGATCGGCATCCTGGAACTGGCGGAGCGGCTGCGCGCCATGCCGGTCAAGCCCGAGGGCGTGCCGGAGACGCTCGACGTCAGCCATGTCAGCGACGGTGCGCCGTCGGCCTATCCCAACGGTTGCCACGTCGTCGAGGTCGAGATCGACCCCGAAACCGGGATCGTCGCCATCGACCGCTACGCCTCGGTCAACGACTTCGGCACCATCGTCAACCCGCTCCTGGTCGAGGGGCAGGTCCATGGCGGCGTCGCCCAGGGCATCGGCCAAGCGCTGATGGAGCGGGTCGTCTACGACGAATCGGGCCAGCTCCTGACCGGCTCCTACATGGACTACGCCATTCCGCGGGCGCCCGACCTGCCCGCGATCGGCTTCCACAGCCATCCGGTGCCGGCGAAGACCAACCCGCTCGGCACCAAGGGCTGCGGCGAGGCCGGCTGCGCGGGCGCGCTCGGCAGCGTCATGAACGCCGTCGTCGACGCGCTGGCGCAGGCCGGCGTCCAGCACATCGACATGCCGGCGACACCGGCGCGGGTGTGGGAGGCGCTGCAGGCGGCCAAGGCGGCCAAGGCGGCCTGAGCGCCGTCAGCCGGCGAGGATCCGCTCCACCACCCGCTGCACGTCGAGCGCCTCCGCCGGCGTCGCCAGCGGGTGGGCCTCGCCGCGGGTCATCGCGGCGACGGCGTCGAGCTGGCGCGCCAGCACGAGCGGCCGGGCGCGCTCGTTCGGCATCGCATCGGGCGCCGCACGCCAGCTTCCGTCCGGCTCGCGGCGCTCGGCCACCGACCAGTCGCGCAGGCGGACCGCCCCCGCCTCCCCTTCCAGCATCCACAGGTTGTGGTCGTCCTTGTCGGTGGTACCGACTCCGCCGGCGAGGCGGACCGGCACCGCGCCGGCGGTCAGGCTGGCGGCGATCGCGGTCTCGGAGCCATCGCCCCCGAGGTGATCGACCCCGGGATATTCCACCCCATGTCCGAGCAGGGTCAGCGGCCCGAGCCGGCGCCGCGTCAGGAAGAGGAAGTGCGACACCACCTCGCGGGTGAAGCCACCCTCGGCGCGGCGCGAGAGCCAGCCGGCGGCCTCGGCCTGCCACGGCCGCGGCCATGTCCGGAAGGCGACTTCGATGTCGAGCCGGCGCGGCCGCCCGACCGCCCCGTCGGCGATCCAGGCGGCGATCTGGGCGACCGCCAGCGACGAGGCGAAGGGGAAGTTGACGGCGGCCCGGCCGGAGAGCGCAGCCAGCGCGCCGACATAGCGTCCCGCCGCCTCGGCATCGACCGCCAGCGGCTTCTCCAGGAAGGCGGCCTTGCCGGCCTCCAGGATCGCGGCGGCGTGGTCGAGGTGGCTGGCCGGCGGCGAGGCGACATAGATGCAGTCGGACGCCGCCAGCACCGCCGCGCGGTCGGCCAGTCGCGGCACCGCCGGCAGCGCCTCTGCGAGCCGCGCCATCGCCTTCGGCGACGGATCCCAGACGCCGGACGGAACCAGCACCGCCGGATCGTGCGCGACCGCCGCGCGCAGCAGCCGCTCGCCCATGATCCCGAAGCCGATGAAGCCGAGCCGGATCGCCGCCATGCCGTCCTCCGAAGTGCCGCCCGAAGCGATAGGGCGGCCAACCTAGACCATTTCACCGCCGGAGGACGATGCCGGCGGCGTCGACGGGTGCGGCAGGCCGGCGCACGATCGACCCTTGGCCGGCCACGGCAGGGGGCGCTACTGTCGCCTGCCCCGGCTCCGGGGGTCCCCCGAGGGAGGAAACCATGCTTCGCATCCAGGCGATGGCGGGCGTGCTGGCGGTCGTCGCCGGGACGCTCCTGGTGGCGACGCCGCGGCCGGCGGACGCCCAGGCGCAGTGCCGGGAGAAGTGCGTCGCCGAGGAACAGGCCTGCCTGAAGCGCACCGGCAACAAGGGCCAGTGCGGCGGCAAGGCGGGGCAGTGCCTCGGCAAGTGCAAGTAGGACGGGACCAGGCGCCGTGACCGACCGTTTCGACTACATCATCGTCGGCGCCGGCACCGCCGGCTGCGTGCTCGCCAACCGCCTGTCGGCCGACGGCCGGCACCGCGTCTGCATCCTCGAGGCGGGCGGCCGGGACTGGAACCCGATGCTGCACATCCCGGCTGGCTTCATGAAGACGCTGGTCGATCCCAGCGTGAACTGGCTCTACAAGACCGAGCCCAGCCCATGGACCGCCGGGCGCAGCATCCTCGCCGCCCGCGGCAAGACACTGGGCGGCTCCAGCGCCATCAACGGCCACATCTACAATCGCGGCCAGCGGCTCGACTTCGACGGCTGGGCCCAGCGCGGCAACCGGGGCTGGGGATATGCCGACGTGCTGCCCTATTTCCGGCGCAGCGAGCGGCGGGTCGGGGACGCCGACGACACCTATCGCGGCCGCGACGGCGGCATCGTCGTGACCGACCCCGACTGGCGCCACCCGCTCTGCGAGGCCTTCATCGAAGGCGCGGTGTCGATCGGCATCCCGCGCAATCCGGACTACAACGGCGCCTTCCAGGACGGCGTCGGCTATTTCCAGCGCGCCATCCACAACGGCCGGCGGGTCAGCGCGGCGCGCGCCTTCCTGCACCCGGCGGCCGGCCGCGCCAACCTGACGATCCGCACCCACGCCCACGCGACGAAGATCCTGATGGAAGGGCGGCGCGCCGTCGGCATCCGCTACCTGGCCGGCGGCCGCGGCGGCAGCGAGGTCGAACTGCACGCCGACAAGGAGGTCATCCTGGCCGGCGGCGTCGTCAACTCGCCGCAGCTCCTCCAGGTGTCGGGGATCGGCCCGGCCGGGCTGCTGGGCCGGCTCGGCATCCCGGTCGTCCAGGCGCTGCCGGGGGTCGGCGAGAACCTGCGCGACCACTATGCGCCGCGCATGGTCGGCCGCGTCCGCGGCATCGACACCATCAACGAGCGCGCCCGCGGCATCCGTCTGGTGGGCGAGATCGCCAAGTGGATGGTCGCCCGCAAGGGCATCCTCGGGCTGAGCCCGACCGTCGTGCACTGCTTCTGGAAGTCGCACGAGGCGCTGCAGACCAACGACCTGCAAATGACCTTCACCCCCGCCAGCTACAAGGAGGGGGTGCAGTCGCGGCTCGACGACTTTCCGGGCATGACGGTCGCCGCCTGGCAGCAGCGGCCGGAGAGCAGCGGCTGGGTGCGCGCGCGCAGCGCCGACCCGCTGGCCCCGCCCGAGATCCAGCCCAACTACCTCGCCCACGAGATGGATCGGCGGGTGCTGCTGGGCGGCATCAAGCTCGGGCGGCGGCTGCTGCGCACCGCTCCGCTCGCCCCCTATTTCGAGCGCGAGGAATATCCGGGCGACCAGGCGCAGACCGACGACGAGCTGCTCGATTTCGCCCGGCAGCGCGGCACCACCACCTTCCACCTCATGGGCACCTGCCGGATGGGCCCGGGGACCGATCCGACGACGGTGGTCGACGACCAGCTCCGGGTCCACGGGCTGGACGGCCTGCGCGTCGTCGACGCCTCGATCATGCCGACGATGCCGTCGGCCAACCTCAACGCCTCGACCCTGATGATCGGCGAGAAGGGCGCGGACCTGATCCTCGGCCGCGCCCCGCCGGAGCCGGTGCCGCTGGCCGACTAGCCTGCGGCATTCCTTCGCCCGGACGCGCGAACGGGCCGCAGCACCAGGTCCGCGGCCCGTCGAGGTCGCCCGATGAGGTCGCCCGATCGCAATCGGGCGGGGCCTCGCGCTAGCGGCCGAGCTTCTGGTCGCCGTCGACCGACTGGCCGAAC
>NZ_JAYSFE010000207.1:0-4833 GCF_041913585.1 Allostella sp. | reverse complement strand
CGGACCGAGTAGGTGCGGCCGAAGAGGTTGAAGTCGTTGACGTAGACCGAGCCGAGATAGACCTGCATCGTCTCGAACAGGTCCGACAGCGAGATGCCGAGCTGGCGCGCCTTGGTGCGGTCGATGTCGAGGTCGAGCTGCGGCACGTTGAGCTGGAAGCTGGTGAAGAGCCCGGTCAGTTCCGGCGCCTTCGCGGCCGCGGCGAGGAAGCCCTTGGTCGCCTCGTCGAGCGCCTCGTAGCCGAGGCCGGCCCGGTCCTCGATCTGCAGCTTGAAGCCGCCGATGGTCCCGAGCCCCTGCACCGGAGGCGGCGGGAACATGGCGATGAAGGCGTCCTCGATCCCGGCGAACTGGCGATTGAGGGCGCCCGCGATCGCGAGGCCGCTCATCTCCGGCGCCGTGCGGTCCTGGAAGTCCTTGAGGGTGACGAAGACGATGCCGGCGTTCGAGCTGTTGGTGAAGCCGGCGATCGACAGGCCGGGGAAGGCGACCGCCCCCTCGACGCCGGGATGGGCGAGCGCGATCTCGCTCATGCGGTGGATGACCTGCTCGGTGCGGTCGAGCGTGGCCGCGTTCGGAAGCTGGGCGAAGCCGACCAGGTACTGCTTGTCCTGCGCCGGCACGAAGCCGCCCGGCACCGCCCGGAAGACGACGACGGTCAGGCCGACCAGCCCGAGATAGAGCGCGAGCATGACCACGCGGCCGGCGATGACGCCGCGCACGCCGCTGCCGTAGGCGCGGATGCCGCGCCCGAAGACGCGGTTGAAACCGCGGAAGAACCAGCCGAGGAAGAAGTCGAGGACGCGCGTCGGCAGGTCCTTGGGCGCCCCGTGCGGCTTCAGCAGCACCGCCGCCAGCGCCGGCGACAGGGTCAGCGAGTTGATCGCCGAGATCACGGTCGAGATGGCGATCGTCAGGGCGAACTGCTTGTAGAACTGCCCGGTCAGGCCGGTGATGAAGGCGAGCGGCACGAAGACGGCGCAGAGCACGAGCGCGATGGCGATGATCGGGCCCGAGACCTCGTGCATGGCGCGATAGGCGGCCTCCCGCGGGGCCAGCCCGTTCTCGATGTTGCGCTCGACGTTCTCGACCACGACGATGGCGTCGTCGACGACGATGCCGATCGCCAGCACCAGCCCGAAGAGGGTGAGCGCGTTCACCGAGAAGCCGAAGATCTGCATCACCGCGAAGGTGCCGATGATCGAGACCGGCACCGCCAGCAGCGGGATGATCGAGGCCCGCCAAGTCTGCAGGAAGAGGATGACGACGAGGACGACGAGCAGCACCGCTTCCAGCAGCGTGTGGACGACGGCATCGATCGAGGCGCGCACGAACTTGGTCGTGTCGTAGACGATCGAGTAGTCGACGCCCTCGGGCATGTTCTGGCGGATTTCTTCCATCACCGTCCGCACTTCGTCGGCGATGCGGATGGCGTTCGAGCCGGGGGACTGGAAGATCGGGATCGCCGCCGCCGGCTTGTTGTTCAGGAGGGACCGCAGCGCGTAGTCGGCGGCGCCGAGGTCGATGCGGGCGACGTCGCGCAGGCGCACGATCTGCCCGTCGCTTCCCGCCTTGACCACGATCTCGCCGAATTCCTCGGGGCTGCGCAGCCGTCCCTGGGCGTTGACCGAGAGCTGCAGGTCGATGCCCGGCACGCCCGGCGAGGCGCCGACGACGCCGGCCGCCGCCTGGACGTTCTGGGCCCGGATTTCGCGCACCACGTCGCCGGCGGAGAGCCCATACTCGGCCACCCGCTGCGGGTCGAGCCAGACCCGCATCGAATAGTCGCCGGCACCGAAGAGCTGGACGTCACCGACGCCCTGGATCCGGGCGAGCCGATCCTTGACGTTGATGAGCCCATAGTTGCGCAGATAGGTCGTGTCGTAGCGCCCGTTCGGCGACACCAGGTGAACGACCATCATCAGGTCGGGCGAGCTCTTGACGGTGGTCACGCCCAGCGTCCGCACCTCCTGGGGCAGGCGCGGCTCGGCCTGCGAGACCCGGTTCTGGACGAGCTGCTGCGCCTTGTCGGGGTCGGTGCCGAGCGCGAAGGTGACGGTCAGCGTCATCAGCCCGTCGGTGGTGCCCTGGCTGCTCATGTAGAGCATGCCCTCGACACCGTTGATCGCCTCCTCGATCGGCGTCGCCACCGTCTCGGCGATGACCTTGGGGCTGGCGCCGGGATAGGTCGCCCGGACGATGACCGAGGGCGGCACGACCTCGGGATATTCCGAGACCGGCATCCCGACGAGGGAGATGAGGCCGCCCAGGAAGATCAGCAGCGACAGGACGCCGGCGAAGATCGGCCGGGCGATGAAGAAGTTGGAGATGTTCATGGCGGAGTTCCCGGGCGGCTCGGCGAGGAGAGGGCTCAGCGGCCCTCGGGCGCCATCGCCACCATCTGCGGCTGGACAAGGGCGCCGGGGCGGACGCGGTGCAGGCCGTTGACGACGATCCGTTCGCCGGCCGCGAGGCCCGACCGGACGATGCGCAGCCCGTCGGCGGCGGGGCCGAGCACCACCTCGCGATAGCTGGCCCGGCCATCCTCGCCGACCACCATGACGAACTTCCGGCCCTGGTCGGTGCCGACCGCCCGCTCGGTGACCAGCACCGCGGCCTGGGTCTCGGCGCTGCCCATCCGGAGCCGCGCGAACTGGCCCGGCATCAGGCGGCCGCCCGGATTGTCGAAGATCGCGCGCATCCTGACGGTCCCGGTCCGCGGGTCGATCTGGTTGTCGATGAGCTGCAGGCGCCCGCGCACCGGCCGGCCCTCGGCGCCCGCGGTTTCCATCTCGACCGGAATGCGGTCGAGCGCCCGGGTCGAATCGGTCCCGGGCGGCAGGCCGGCGATGGCGCGGGCGACGACGTCCTCGTCGGCGCTGAAGGCGGCGTAGATCGGGTCGACCGAGACGATCGTGGTCAGCACCGCGGCGTCGGCGCCGGCGGCGACGAGGTTGCCGACCGTCACCTCCACCTTGCCGACCCGGCCCGCGACCGGCGCCCGGATCTGGGTGTAGCCGAGACTGAGCTGGGCCGCGGCGAGCGCCGCCTCGGCGGTGCGCAGGTTCGCCTCCGCCTCGCGGTAGGCGCTGACCCGCTGGTCCTGGTTCGCCTGCGAGATGGCGGCCATGCCCGAGCGGATCATCTGCTCGCCGCGCTCCTGTTCGCGCCGGGTCAGCGCCAGCCGCGACTGGGCGGCCAGGATCTGCGCCTTCAGGCGCTGGATCTCGGTCTCGTAGGGCACCGGGTCGATGGTGAAGAGGAGGTCGCCGCGCTCAACCAGCGCGCCCTCGCGGAAATGCACCGCCTGGACCGAGCCGGTGACGCGCGGCCGGACTTCGACCCGGTCGATCGCCTCGAGCCGGCCGGAGAACTCGCTCCACAGCACGACCTCGCGCGCGATCACCGAGGCCACGGAGACCGGGACGGCGGCGGGTGCCGCCGGGGCGGCGGCAGGCTTTTCCTCCTCCAGCGCCGACAGCACGGTGCCGCTGCCGATGCCGACTGCGGCGAGGACGCCTGCGCCGAGCAGCAGGCCGCGGACGGAAAGGATGCCCATGGGTCGAACTCCGGTTGCATGGGTTGGGCTGTTGGAACCGGCGGGACGGACCGCCCGGTCGGCGGCGGGGCATTGCTGCGCCGCACCGGTGGGTCGGGTATCCGGGGCCGGAGGTTCTGTCGATTACCTGGCACTTCCGTCCCCGGCGGCCGATCGGCCTTCCGAGTGGCGGGCCCGCGTTCCGAATCTCGGAAACTTTGTGCGGTGCGGGATAGATACTGCGTCCGGGGGAAGATTACATCGGGTTAACCTCGACCTCGCGAACCTGTGATCGGACGGTCGGGAACGATCGGCCGCGGGCGTGCCATGCCGGCCCTGGCGGCCAGCCCGACAGGGTGATAGAACCTCGACCATGGTTGAGGTCAAGCGCGAAACCGCACCAAAATCACAGGCACTTGCCGGCAGAGTCCGGGTGCATCGGGACCTGACCGTGGGGGAGGTGGCGGCCCGGGCCGGGGTCGCCGTCTCGACCCTGCATTTCTGGGAGGCGAAGGGGCTCATCGCCAGCCGGCGCAGTGCCGGCAACCAGCGCCGCTATCCGCGTGCTGCGCTGCGGCGCGTGGCGGTCATCAAGGCGGCGCAGTCGCTGGGCATCCCGCTCGCGGCGATCGGCGAGGCGCTGGCGAGCCTGCCGGACGGGCGGCCGCCCACGGTCGCCGACTGGGCGCGCCTGTCCGCCGCGTGGCGCGACGATCTCGACCGCCGGATCGCCCGTCTGACGTGCCTGCGCGACCGCCTCGCCGGCTGCATCGGCTGCGGCTGCCTGTCGCTCGCGGTCTGTCCGTTGCGCAATCCCGGCGACCGCGCGGCCGCGGCCGGCTGCGGCGCCTATCTCCTGGAGCGGGCGGGCGTCCCGAACGAAGAGGGGGCTCCGGCATTGCCGGAGCCCCCTCGGTCGGGGTCCAGGAGCGCTTCGTCTACTCGCCGGGGGGGGCGCCGCGGCCGTGGCGCAGGTAGTCGACGAAAAGGCGGCCGCGGCGCGCGGCCTTGGTCGCTTTGGCGACATAGCGGTCGGGCGCGTCGCCCGCCATCGCCGCGGCGATGCCGCGGCAGAAGGACTTGGCTGCGGCCCAGCGCGCGGCCGGGCGCAGCGGCGCCACGACATGCAGGCCCTTGCCGCCGGAGGTCTTGACGAAGGCTGCAAGGCCCGCCGTCTCCAGCCTTCGGCGCACCTCGCCGGCTGCTGCGATGACCATCTCCCAGGAGACGTCGGGGCCGGGGTCGAGGTCGAAGGTCAGCATGTCCGGGCGCTCGATGTCGGCGAGCGCGGCGCC
>NZ_JAYSFE010000206.1:0-4878 GCF_041913585.1 Allostella sp. | reverse complement strand
TTAAGTAACCATCTGGTTACTCCTGGGGAGGAGAGGATGGCCTTGTCCGACGTCGAGCGGCGCTTCTACGCCGCCGCCGGGCACCTGACCGTGCCGGCCGTGTTCCGGCCGGACGAGATGGATGCCGCGATCGCCGACGCCGAGGCGTGGGGGGAGAGCTTCCTCGCCGACCTCGCGCCCGACCAGCGGCGCTGGTATGTCGACGGCGGGGTCAAGGCGCGCACGGTGCTGCGCAAGCTGGACAACCCGCACCATGCCCGGCCGGCCTTCCGCCGGCTCGCCGGCGACCCCAGGCTGGTCGCCCTGGTCGAGGAACTGATCGGCCCCGGCGTCGCCGTCTATTTCAGCCAGATCTTCTTCAAGCCGCCCGAGGGCGGCGGGCCGAAGCCGATGCACCAGGACAATTTCTACTTCGGCCCGGCCGACCCGGAGCGGCTGGTGACGGCCTGGGTCGCGCTCGACACCGCCACCGTCGACAATGGCTGCCTGCATTTCGGCGACGGCAGCCATCGCCGGCCGCTGCTGCCGCACATGGCGCCCGCCAACGAGCCCTTCAACCTGCAGGTGCCGCCCGACATCGCCGCGACCATCGAGATGACGCCGGCCCCGGTGCCGAAGGGCGGCGTCTCCTTCCACCATGGCGGCACCCTGCACCAGTCCGGCGCCAACCGTTCGACCCGGTGGCGCCGCGCCGTCGCCTTCCACTATGTTGGCGCCGGCAACGCGTTCACCCACCCCGCCCTTCCCTACGACGAGGCGGCGTTCGTGCGCGTGAGCTGAGGCCGGAACGGCGCGGGAACGATCAGGCGGGGGACGGGCGGAGCATGAGCGGCGGCGCGTGGCGTATCGGGCTGGCGATCCTGGCGCATGTCCTGGTGATCGCCGGCTGGCACTTCTTCGTCGTCTGGGGCGAGGTGCCGCGGTTCGTCATGCCGACGCCGTGGGACACGCTGCAGGCGCTGGTCGCCGGCGACTATCCCTGGTGGTCGAACATCCGGGTGACCGCGATCGAGATCTATGGCGGCTACGTGCTGGCCGTCGTCCTCGGCGTCGCCGCCGCCCTCGTCTTCACCTGGTCGCGCACGGTGGAGGCCGCGGTCATGCCCGTGCTCATCACCTTCAACATGATCCCGAAGGTGGCGCTGGGCCCGCTCTTCATCGTCTGGTTCAGCTACGGCGTGGTGCCGAACGCGCTCATCGCCTTCTCGATCGCCTTCTTCCCGATCGTGCTGACGACCGCCCGCGGCCTGCGCGAGGTCGAGCCCGACCTGATCGACCTCGTGCGCTCGCTGCGCGGGTCGAAATGGCAGATCTTCACCAAGATCCAGCTCCCGGGCGCGCTGCCCTACATCTTCTCGGGCATGAAGGTCGCCGCCATCCTGGCCGTCGCCGGCGCCATCGTCGGCGAGTTCCTCGGCTCCGACAGCGGCCTCGGCTACCTGATGCTGCAGGTCCAGGTGACGCTCGACACCGCCGCCATGTTCATGGCGGTGACGCTGATCAGCCTGCTCGGCGTGCTGCTCTACGGCCTGGTGGTGGTGCTGGAACGCATCTTCGTCGTCCGCGACGCCCGCGTGTCGTGACCGCCATGGCCGAGCCCTTCATCCGCCTCGCCGGCGTGCGCAAGGTCTACCGCTCGCGCGGGGCCGAGTTCCTCGCCGTCTCCGAGGTCACCTTCGACGTCGAGCAGGGCGAACTCGTCACCATGGTCGGCCCGTCCGGCTGCGGCAAGTCGACCCTGCTCAAGATCCTGGCCGGCCTGCACCCGCACGACGCGGGCGAGGTCCGGATCGGCAGCAGGACCCAGCCCTTCGACCCCGGCCGCGACATCGGCATGGTCTTCCAGCAGGCCCTCCTGCTGAAATGGCGACGCATCGTCGACAACGTGCTGCTGCCGGCGGAAATCCTGGGCCTGCCGATGCAGGCGGCCAGGGGTCGCGCCCGCGACCTGCTGGCCATGGTCGGGCTCGCCGGCTTCGAGGACAAGTATCCCTACGAGCTCTCGGGCGGCATGCAGCAGCGCGCGGCGATCGCCCGCGCGCTCGTCCACGACCCCAAGCTGGTGCTCATGGACGAGCCCTTCGGCGCGCTCGACGCCCTGACGCGCGAGAAGATGAACCTCGAGCTGCTCCGCATCTGGCGCGAGAGCGGCAAGACCATCCTCTTCGTCACCCACGGCATCGCCGAGGCGGTGTTCCTCGGCACCCGGACCGTCGTCCTGACCGCCGGCCCCGCCCGCATGGCCGACCATATCCGCATCGACCTTCCCCACCCGCGCACCCTCGACATGAAGACCAGCCCGGCCTTCGGCGAGTACTCGCGGCGGCTCTATCATCTCCTCGGCATGGAGTAGCGAGATGGCGACCAAGCGCCTCGGCATCATCATGAACGGCGTCACCGGACGCATGGGCACCAACCAGCACCTCGTGCGCTCGGTGCTGGCGATCCGCCGCGAGGGCGGCGTGGCCCTGGCGGACGGGACCCGGGTGATGCCGGACCCGATCCTCGTCGGCCGCAACGCCGCCAAGGTCGAGGCGCTGGCCAAGGCGCACGGGGTCGAGCGCTGGACGACCGACCTCGACGCCGCGATCGCCAACAAGGACGACACGCTCTTCTTCGACGCCGCCTCGACCAACATGCGCGCGGCCCTGATCCGCAAGGCGATCGCGGCCGGCAAGGACATCTATTGCGAGAAGCCGACGGCCGACAGCCTGGAGGACGCGCTCGACCTCCATGCCCGCGCCGAGGCGGCCGGCGTGCGCCACGGCGTCGTCCAGGACAAGCTCTGGCTGCCCGGCCTGCGCAAGCTCAAGATGCTGATCGACAGCGGCTTCTTCGGCCGCATCCTCTCGGTCCGCGGCGAGTTCGGCTACTGGGTCTTCGAGGGCGACTGGCAGCCGGCGCAGCGGCCGTCCTGGAACTACCGCGCCGCCGACGGCGGCGGCATCATCCTCGACATGCTCTGCCACTGGCGCTACGTCGTCGACAACCTGTTCGGCGAGGTCCGGAGCGTCTCCTGCCTCGGCGCGACCCATATCCCGCAGCGCTGGGACGAGAACGGGAAGCCCTACGACTGCGACGTCGACGATGCGGCCTATGCCACCTTCCAGGCGGGCGACGGCGTCGTCGTGCAGATCAACAGCTCGTGGGCGACGCGCGTGCGCCGCGACGACCTCGTCACCTTCCACGTCGACGGCACGCTGGGCTCGGCGGTCGCCGGGCTGACGCGCTGCTTCACCCAGGCGCGGGTGAACACGCCCAAGCCGGTCTGGAACCCCGACGTGCCGCAGGCGATCAAGTTCTTCGACACCTGGCAGGAAGTGCCGGACAACCTCGTCTACGACAACGCCTTCAAGGTCGAGTGGGAGCTCTTCATCCGCCACCTCTTCGACGGCGGCCCCTTCCCGTGGAACCTGAAGGCGGGCGCCAAGGGCGTGCAGCTCGCCATGCTCGGCCTGCAGAGCTGGCGCGAGCGGCGCTGGATCGACGTCCCGGCCCTCTGACCCCCGTCTCCGGATAGAGGAGGTTTCCTCCATGCCGACCCTCGACCTGCCGACCGCCGGCGGCGGCCTCGCCCGCTACACCACCGGGACGCCGCGCCAGTTCCCCGACCGCACCAACGTGCCCTTCAACCGGGTCGCGCTCGCCGCCGCCCACGTCGTCGCCGACCCCAGGGCCGAGCACGACCCGTGGATCGAGACGGCGATCGACTGGGACCGCACCATCGCCTTCCGCTCGCGCCTCTGGGACCTCGGCCTCGGCGTCGCCGAGGCGATGGACACCGCCCAGCGCGGCATGGGCCTCGACTGGAAGACCTCGCTCGAGCTGATCCGGCGCTCGGTCGCGGCCCAGTCCGGGCGCCAGGGCGCCGTCATGTTCTGCGGCGCCGGCACCGACCATCTCGCCGCCGGCCCGTCGGTCGGCATCGCCGACGTCATCGCCGCCTACGAGGAGCAGGTCGGCCAGGTCGAAGCCGCCGGCGGCCGCATCATCCTGATGGCGAGCCGGGCGCTCGCCGCCGCCGCTCGCTCGCCCGACGACTATCTCACGGTCTACGGACGGGTGCTGCGGCAGACCAAGGAGCCGGTCATCATCCACTGGCTGGGCGAGATGTTCGATCCCGCGCTCGCCGGCTACTGGGGCCATGCCGACCATTGGCAGGGCATGGAAGTGTGCCTGGAGATGCTGCGGGAGAACGCCGCCAAGGTCGACGGCATCAAGATCTCGCTCCTCGACAAGGACAAGGAGATCGCCATGCGCCGCCGTCTGCCGGACGGCGTGCGCATGTACACGGGCGACGACTTCAACTACGCCGAGCTGATCGACGGCGACGAGCAGGGCTATTCGGATGCGCTGCTCGGCATCTTCGACGCCATCGCGCCCGCCGCCTCGGCGGCGCTGGCGGCGCTCGCCAACGACCGCAAGCAGGATTTCCACGACATCCTGGCGCCGACGGTGCCGCTGTCGCGCCACATCTTCAAGGCGCCGACCCGCTTCTACAAGACGGGCGTCGTCTTCATGGCCTACCTCAACGGCCTGCAGGACCATTTCACGATGGTCGGCGGGCAGCAGAGCGCGCGCTCGATCGGCCACCTCGCCGAACTGTTCCGGCTCGCCGACAAGGCCGGGCTGCTGCGCGATCCGGACCTCGCCGCCGACCGGATGCGCCGGGTGATGGCCGTCCACGGGATCCAGTGATGGCGCTCGATTCGAAGCAGCTCTCCCTCAACACGGCGACGGTCCGCGAGCGCTGGAACCTCGCCCAGGCGATCGAGGGCTGTGCCCGCCACGGCATCGGTGGCATCGCGCCCTGGCGCGACAAGGTGGCCGAGCTCGGCCTGGAAGAGTCCGCGCGCCGCATCCGCGACGCCGGCCTCA
>NZ_JAYSFE010000205.1:0-4923 GCF_041913585.1 Allostella sp. | reverse complement strand
CCGCTCGACCGAATATTCCAAGGCCGCCACCCGCGGCGACTGGTCCGCCACCTGGAGCCGCTTCGACGACCGCCAGAAGGCGCGGGAGAGCCTGTTCCCGGGGCATGAGGCGGACGCCGCCGAGTAGACCCGCGGCACTGCGAGGGGCTAGCATCCGGGCATCGCCCCGCCCTTCCGCCCTCCAGGGACCCCGCGCCATGAAGATCGAACCCAGGATCGCCGCCTGGCATGACGAGCTGACCCATATCCGACGCGACATCCACGCCCATCCCGAGCTCGGGTTCGAGGAGGAGCGGACGTCGGCGATCGTCGCGGCCAAGCTCCGCGAGTATGGCTGCGAGGTGACGACCGGCATCGCCAGGACCGGCGTCGTCGGCACCATCCGGGTCGGCAACAGCCCGAACTCGATCGGGCTCCGCGCCGACATGGACTGCCTGCCGATGCAGGAGACCAACACCTTCGCCCATGCCTCGAAGTTCAAGGGCCGGATGCACGGCTGCGGCCATGACGGCCACACCACCATGCTGCTGGGTGCGGCCAAGTACCTGGCCGAGACACGCAAGTTCCAGGGCACCGTCCACCTGATCTTCCAGCCCGCCGAGGAAGGCCAGGGCGGAGGCCGCGTCATGGTCGAGGAGGGCCTGTTCGACAAGTTCCCCTGCGACGCCGTCTTCGCCATGCACAACTGGCCGGTGCTGGAGGCGGGCAAGTTCCAGATCCGGCCCGGCCCGATGCTGGCCGGCGGGATGCGCTTCGACATCACGGTCAAGGGCCAGGGCACCCACGGCGCCAAGCCCGAGACCGGCATCGACCCCGTCATCACCGCCGCCCACATCGCGACCGCCGCCCAGAGCATCGTCTCGCGCACGATCAGCCCGCACGACCCGGTGGTGCTGTCGGTGACCCAGATCCACGCCGGCGACGCCTACAACGTCATCCCCGAGACCGCCGTGCTGCGCGGCACCATCCGCTGCTTCACCGAGGAGGCACGCGAGAAGGTCCGCGCCACTTTCACCCGCATCGCGCGGGAGATGGCGGCCGCCTTCGGCGCCGAGGTCGCGGTCGACATCAAGGACGGCTATCCGCCGCTGGTGAATGACGAGACGGAGGCGGGCTTCCTCGCCGACGTCGCGACCGAGATCGTCGGCGCCGACAATGTCGAGCGCAACGGCCCCCGCATCATGGGCTCGGAGGACTTCTCCTACATGCTGCAGCGGGTGCCGGGCGCCTTCGTCATGCTGGGCCAGGGCGGCGGCACGCATGGGTCGGGCCACACCTCGTGCGAGGTCCACAATCCGGGCTACGACTTCAACGACGCGGTGCTGCCGCTGGGCGCCACCCTCTTCGCCCGCCTGGTGGAGCGGAAGCTCGGCAGCGAAACCGCGGCCTGACGGAAGGCATCGCCCATGAACATCGAGCCCCGCATCGCCGCCATCCACCAGGACATGATCCGCTGGCGGCGCGACATCCACGCCCATCCCGAACTGGGCTTCGAGGAGGAACGCACGGCCGCCATCGTCGCCGAGAAGCTGCGCGAGTTCGGCTGCGAGGTAACGACCGGCATCGCCAAGACGGGCGTCGTCGGCACCATCCGGGTCGGCAACAGCCCGGCGTCGGTGGGCCTGCGCGCCGACATGGACTGCCTGCCGATGCAGGAGACCAACACCTTCGCGCACGCCTCGAAGCATCCCGGCCGGATGCACGCCTGCGGCCATGACGGCCACACGACGATGCTGCTGGGCGCGGCCAAGTACCTGGCGGAGACGCGCAACTTCCAGGGCACCGTCCACCTGATCTTCCAGCCGGCCGAGGAAGGCGGCGGCGGCGGCCGGGTCATGGTCGAGGAAGGGCTGTTTCAGAAGTTCCCCTGCGACGCCATCTTCGCCATGCACAACCGACCGAGCCTGCCGGTCGGCCAGTTCGCGATCCGGCCCGGCCCGATGCTGGCCGGCGGCTGCCGCTTCGAGATCCGCATCAAGGGCAAGGGCGCGCACGGCGCCCGCCCGGAGACGGGCATCGACCCGGTGCTGGTGGCGGCCCACATCGTCGGCGCCGCCCAGACGATCGTCTCGCGCACGACCAGCCCGCACGAGCCGGTCGTCGTCAGCTTCACCCAGATCCATGCCGGCGACGCCTACAACGTCATCCCGGAGCGCGCCGTCCTGCGCGGCACCATCCGCTGCTACAGCAACGCCGTGCGCGAGCAGGTAACGACGGCGCTCGCCCGCGTCGCCCGCGAGGTCGCGGCCGCCTTCGGCGCCGAGGCCGAGCCCGACATCCGCCCCGGCTATCCGCCGCTGGTCAACGACGCGAAGGAGGCCGCCTTCATGGCCGACGTCGCCGTCAGCTTGGTCGGGGAGGAGAACGTGCAGCGCAACGGCCCGCGCGTCATGGGCTCGGAGGACTTCTCCTACATGCTGGAGGCGGTGCCCGGCGCCTTCATCCTGTCGGGCCAGGGCGGTGGCCACAGCGGCACCCTCGGTGGCTGCGAACTGCACAACCCCGGCTACGACTTCAACGACGACCTGCTGCCGCTCGGCGCCACCCTCTTCGCCCGCGTCGTCGAAGCCAAGCTCGCGCCCAAGAGCGCCTGAAGGATCCCGGCCCCATGAAGATCGATCCGCTGATCCAGTCCTGGCATGCGGAGATGACCGCGGTCCGCCGCGACATCCACGCCCATCCCGAACTGGGGTTCGAGGAGGAACGCACCTCCGCCATCGTCGCCGACAAGCTGCGCGAGTATGGCTGCGAGGTGACGACCGGCATCGCCAAGACCGGCATCGTCGGCACCATCCGCGTCGGCAACAGCCCGAACTCGATCGGCCTGCGCGCCGACATGGACGCGCTGCCGATGGAGGAGACCAACACCTTCGCCCATCGCTCGCGCCACAAGGGCAAGATGCACGGCTGCGGCCATGACGGCCACACCACCATGCTGCTGACGGCCGCCCGCTACCTGTCCGAGACCCGCAAGTTCCAGGGCACGGTCCACTTCATCTTCCAGCCGGCCGAGGAAGGGCCGGGCGGCGGAAGGGTTATGGTCGAGGAGGGGCTGTTTCAAAAGTTCCCCTGCGACGCCGTCTTCGGGATGCACAACCGGCCGAGCCTGCCGGTGGGCAAGTTCCAGATCCGGTCGGGCCCGATGATGGCCGGTGCCGGCAGCTTCGACATCACGATCAAGGGCAAGGGCACGCACGGGGCGCGGCCGGAATCGGGCATCGACCCGGTCGTCGTCGCCTCCCATATCGTCACCGCCGCCCAGACCATCCGCTCGCGGACGCTGTCGCCGCACGATCCGGCCGTCCTCAGCATCACCCAGGTCCATGCCGGCGACGCCTACAACGTCATCCCCGAGACGGCCGTGCTGCGCGGCACCATCCGCGCCTTCCGGCAGGAGGTGATGGACGCACAGATGCAGGGGTTGGCGCGGATCGCGAGCCAGGTGGCGGCGGCCTACGGCGCCACCGCCCATTGCGACATCCGCCAGGGCTACCCGCCGCTGGTCAACCACCCGGAGGAGGCCGCCTTCATCGCCGACGTCGCCGCGTCGCTGGTCGGCGAGGAGAACGTCAACCGCAACGGCGCGCTCGTCATGGGATCGGAGGATTTCTCCTACATGCTGAACGCCGTGCCGGGCGCCTTCATCCTGACCGGCCAGGGCGGATCGGGCGACCATGGCGGGAGCTGCGAGGTCCACAACCCGGGCTACGACTTCAACGACGAGGTGCTGCCGCTGGGCGCCACGCTGTTCGCCCGCCTGGTCGAGGCGAAGCTCGGCACCGCCGCATCCTGACGGCAACAGTAAGGGAGAGACCGATGGGCAAGGATATCGAACTGACCGCCAGGGACGGCCACAGGCTCGCCGCCTACCGCGCCGACCCGGCCGGCCGCCCCAGGGCCGGCATGGTCGTCATCCAGGAGATCTTCGGCGTCAACCACCATATCCGCAACGTCACCGACCGCTACGCGGCGGCCGGCTATGCGGCGGTGGCGCCGGCGATCTTCGACCGCGTCGAGCGCGGCGTCTCGCTCGGCTACGAGGCCGCCGACATCGCGGCCGGGCGCGACATCCGTGCCAAGACCGACTGGGACGCGGTCGTCGCCGACATCGCGGCCGCGGTGGCGCTGCTCGCCGGCGAGGGGCTGAAGGTCGGCACGGTGGGCTTCTGCTGGGGCGGCTCCGTCTCGTACCTGGCGGCGGCACGGCTGCCGGTCCAGGCGTCCGTCGGCTACTATGGCGGCCAGATCGTGCCCTTCCTGGGCGAGGCGCCGAAGGCGCCGACGATGCTGCATTTCGGCGATCGCGACGGCGGCATCCCGCTGGCCGACGTGCTGAAGATCGCCCGCGCCCATCCCGGCGTCGAGATCCATATCTACCCGGCCGGCCACGGCTTCGCCTGCGACGAGCGCAAGGACTTCACGCCGGCCTGCGCCGACCAGGCATGGGAGCGCACCCAGGCCTTCTTCGCGCACCATCTCGGCTGACCCGGCGCCGGGGCCGGTCCCCGAAACGAAGAACGGCCGGGGCGAGCCCCGGCCGTTCCGCGTTTCCGGATGCGGCGTCGTCTCAGATGATGACGAAGTCGCCCGAGTTGTTGCCGGCCGGACCCTCGTTGAACTGGGCCAGCTGGTTGACCGCCGTGATGTTGTTGAAGGTGGCGATCAGCACGGCGTTCGAGGTCGAGACCATCGAGGTGTCGAACCAGATCTCGCCGCGGTTGGTGCTCGAATTGAAGAAGATGTAGAAGCCCGGCTTGTCCGTGTCCGCGGCACCGACCGAGAGGAAGGTGTCGAACTCGGAGATGCCGGAGTAGCTGTCGCCGGTCGAGATCAGCAGGTTGTCGTTGGCGGTCGCGGCGTCGCCGGCCGTGCCCTTGTACCCGTCGATCGCCGAGACGTCGGAGAAGGCGTTGCCGTTGAACG
>NZ_JAYSFE010000204.1:0-5015 GCF_041913585.1 Allostella sp. | reverse complement strand
CATGGGCGAAGAGCACGGCGTCGGACCAGCCGGCACCGTGAGCGACGACGTGGGCGATCCAGGCTTCGAGCCCGGCGCGGTCGCGGACCAGCCCGTCCTCGACCGCCCATTCCAGGCCGTGACTGTAGCTGAAGGCGCCGGTCGGGTAGGCGGGCGAGGTCCAGGCGAGGAGCCGGTAGAGCGCCGCCGCCCCCCCGTCAGCCAGCGGACCGGGCACGGGTGTGGGCGTGACCATGGGAATGGCCGTGGCCGTCGTGCGCGTGATCGTGCCCGTGGTCATCCCCGTGGTCATGGCCGTGGTCATGGCCGTGCGGGTGCCGCGGGTCGTGGTTGTGCTGGCCATAGGCGCCGCCCTCGGGATTGAACGGCGCCTCGACCGGCTCCACCGTCGCCCCCAGGCCGCGCAGCATGTCGACGATGACGTGGTCGTCGCGGATGAGGATGCGGTCGGCGCCGATGTCGGCCGGCAGGTGGCGGTTGCCGATGTGCCAGGCGAGCCGTGCGAGGCCGCCCGGCGTCGCCGCCGTCACCGCGACCAGCCGCTCGGGCTTGGCCACCACCCGCACGAAGCCGCCGCCGTCGAGCGCCAGCCCGTCGCCGTCACCCAGCACGGTCGCCGTCGCGAGGTCGAGCAGGAAGAGCAGCCCGCTCTCTGCCCGCAGGCGCACCCGCCGCCGGAAGCGGTCCTCGAAATCGAGGACGACCCGGTCGACCACCTTGGTCTCGTCCCAGTTCCCCCGCGATTCGACCCTGGTCGCGCGCAGCATGGCCCGGCCCCTTCAGAACAGGAAATAGCGCTGCGCCATCGGCAGCACGGTCGCCGGCTCGCAGGTCAGGACCTCGCCGTCGGCGCGGACCTCGTAGGTCTCGGGATCGACCTGCATGTTCGGCGTCAGGTCGTTCAGCACCATGTCCTTCTTGCCGATCGCGCGCGTGCCGCGCACGGCGACCAGCCGCTTCGACAGGCCGTAGCGTTCGCCGATGCCGACATCGAGCGCGGCCTGGCTGACGAAGACCACCGACGAATGGGCCAGCGCCCGCCCGAAGGCGCCGAACATCGGCCGGTGGTAGACCGGCTGCGGCGTCGGGATCGAGGCGTTGGGGTCGCCCATCAGGGCGGCCGCGATCATGCCGCTCTTCAGCACCATGTCGGGCTTGACCCCGAAGAAGGCGGGCGACCAGACGACGAGGTCGGCCAGCTTGCCCGGCGTGACCGAGCCGATCTCGTGCGCCATGCCGTGGGCGACGGCCGGGTTGATCGTGTACTTGGCGATGTAGCGGCGGGCGCGGAAATTGTCGTTGTCGCCGGTCTCCTCCGGCAGGCGGCCGCGCTGGCGCTTCATCTTGTCGGCGGTCTGCCAGGTGCGGATGACGACCTCGCCGACCCGTCCCATCGCCTGGCTGTCGGACGACATCATCGAGAAGGCGCCGATGTCGTGCAGGATGTCCTCGGCCGCGATCGTCTCGCGCCGGATGCGGCTCTCGGCGAAGGCCACGTCCTCGAGCAGGCGCGGGTCGAGATGGTGGCAGACCATCAGCATGTCGAGATGCTCGTCGACCGTGTTGACGGTGTAGGGCCGGGTCGGGTTGGTCGAGGACGGCAGCACGTTCGCCTCGCCGCACACCTTGATGATGTCGGGCGCGTGGCCGCCGCCCGCGCCCTCGGTGTGGAAGGCGTGGATGGTGCGGCCCTTGAAGGCGGCCACCGTGGTCTCGACGAAGCCCGATTCGTTCAGCGTGTCGGTATGGATGGCGACCTGCACGTCCATCGCGTCGGCGACCGTGAGCGCGGTGTCGATGGCGGCCGGCGTCGTCCCCCAGTCCTCGTGCAGCTTGAGGCCGCAGGCCCCGGCCAGGATCTGCTCCTCGAGCGGCGCCCGCCGGCTGGCGTTGCCCTTGCCGACGAAGCCGAGATTGACCGGAAAGGCCTCGGCCGCCTGCAGGATGCGCATCATGTGCCAGGGGCCGGGCGTGCAGGTGGTGGCGCTGGTGCCGGCCGCGGGACCGGTGCCGCCGCCGAGCATCGTGGTGATGCCCGACATCAGCGCCTCCTCGATCTGCTGCGGGCAGATGAAGTGGATATGGGCGTCGAAGCCGCCCGGCGTCACGATCTTGTTCTCGCCGGCGATGACCTCGGTGCCGGCGCCGACGACGATGGTGACGCCCGGCTGGGTGTCGGGGTTGCCGGCCTTTCCGATGGCGGCGATGCGCCCGTCCTTGATGCCGATGTCGGCCTTCACCACCCCCTGATGGTCGAGGATGAGGGCGTTGGTGATGACCGTGTCGACGACGCCCTGGGCGCTGGTGCGCTGGCCCTGGCCCATGCCGTCGCGGATCACCTTGCCGCCGCCGAACTTCACCTCCTCGCCATAGATCGTGTGGTCGCGCTCGACCTCGATGAAGAGGTCGGTGTCGGCGAGCCGGACGCGGTCGCCGACCGTCGGTCCGAACATCGCGGCATAGCCGCGGCGGGTACGCCGGACCGCCATCAGAGCGGTCCGTCGACGAGGCCGCGGAAGCCGATCGCGACCCGGTCGCCGCCGAACGGCACCAGGGTGACGGAGCGGGTCTGACCCGGCTCGAAGCGGACGGCGGTGCCGGCCGGGATGTCGAGCCGGCAGCCGCGCGCCTTCTCGCGGTCGAAGGACAGGGCGGCGTTGGTTTCGTGGAAGTGATAGTGGCTGCCGACCTGGATCGGCCGGTCGCCGGTGTTGGCGACGTCGAGCGTCACCGTCGGCAGCCCCGCGTTCATGACGATGTCGCCGTCGGCCGTCACCACCTCGCCCGGCACCGCGGCCGGGGTGCCGAGCCGGATCGGCCGATGCACGGTGACCAGCTTGGTGCCGTCGGGAAAGGTCGCCTCGACCTGGATCTCGTGGATCATCTCGGGCACCCCCTCCATCACCTGCTCGGGCGTCAGCAGGTCGGCGCCGGCCGCCATCAGGTCGGCGACGCTGCGGCCGTCGCGCGCGCCCTCGACGACGAAGTCGGTGATGAGCGCCACCGCCTCGGGGTGGTTCAGCCGGACGCCGCGTTCGAGGCGCCGCCGGGCGACCATGGCCGCCATCGCGACCAGGAGCTTCTCGCGTTCCCTAGGCGTCAGGTTCATGCCCGATCGTTCCCCTCCCCACGCACCCGCCGACTCCCTCGGACCCGCCGGGCGGACTGCATCATCCGTACCACAGTTCCGGCAGGCGCTCCGGCAGGCCGGCAAGCCGGTTGCGGACGCGGCCGGCGGCAGCGAGCACCGCGTCGCGCAATGCGCGGGCATCCCTGCCCAGAAATCGGGCAACCATGACCGGCCCGACGACGGAGGCGCCGATCCGGACCTCCGGGCGCTCGTCCGCGACGGCGCGCACCGCATCGCGTGCGGCCGCCCCGCCCTCGCCGACGAGCAGCAGCGTCGCCATCGCCGCCGCCCCGTCGAGACCGGCGCGCGCGGCGAAGGCGGCGGCGAGCGGCTCCGTCAGGCGCAGCGCATCGGCCCAGGCGAGGCGCCCATCGATGCGCACGCGCCAGTCGTCGCGCAGCATCCCGGTGGCCAACACCTCGCCGCGGGCCCGACGCCCGAAGACGAGCATCTCCAGCGCCAGGAGCCGGCCGCCGGCATCGACGTCGACCTCGGTCGTCCGGACCAGCCGCGCGCCGTCGAAGAGGATCGCCTCCTGCGGCAGCCACTCGAACCAGGCGCCACGCGCGACGCGCACCGCGACGGCGAAGCGCGTGTCCTCGCCGGCCGAGCGATAGACCTTCTCCGCCGCCTGGGTGGCGACGGTCGCGACGGAACCGGCTTCGGCCGCGAGGTCGAGGCGGATCCGGTCGCCGCCGGCCAACCCGCCCGACGTGGTGACGAGGATCGCCGGCAGCGGTTCGCCCCGCTCCGGCAGCGGGAAGAGAAAGCGCACCGGGTCGCTCTGGAAGAGGCCGGTCGGCTGGGTGCGGCCGCCGGCCGTGACGAAGCGCAGCCGGCCACGGCCATCGGATCGCTGGAGACGGGTCGGGAGAGCGGTGGACGGGAGCGGCGCGGAACGCATCGCCGCACCCTACCATCGGGGCCCCGGCCGCCGACAGGCCGCGCTCTTCCGGGGAATTCCCGGGCGCCGATGGAACCGCGGCGATCTCCCGGCCGTTGAAATGGCCAGTCGGGCAGTCGGAGGTCCGGGCCGAAAGCGGCATCGCCTGCGGAAGGCGCCGTCGGCCCGCCTTCAAAGGTTCGAAGTCGTACCAAGGAGAAGCGTCGGCGTACGGATGAGAGCCTGCACGGAAATTGCCCCGACAGCGCTCCGGTGCTGCCACTTTTCCGCCGATATTCCAGCGTTTTGCTCCGTACGAAGGTCATCGAAGGAGGTTATCATGAAGAAGTTCTCGACGGCCGGTGTCCTCGTCGCCGGCGTTCTCGCCCTTTCCGCCTGCGGCTACTCGCAGGGCGACCGTGCCCTCAGCGGCGGCGCGCTCGGCGCGGCCGGCGGTGCCGCCATCGGCGGCCTGACCGGCGGCAGCGTGCTCGGCGGCGCGGTCCTGGGCGGCGCGGCCGGCGCCGCGGCGGGCGCCCTGACCTCGCCGCGGGACGTCAATCTCGGCCGCCCGGCCTGGCGGTAACGAACCTCCGCCGTCGGGCCCGCCCCCGGAGGCGACGGCCGGGGAGAGGGGGGGGCGCGCGCCCACGCCGCCCCCCCCACGCCCAGTACCGCGGGGGGGCGGGGGGCAGGCCCGGGGGACGCCGGCGGCGGCCTGGGGGGCGGGGCCCGGCAGCGCGCCAGCGCGGCCGCCCCTTCTCCATGTCCGGCGGGGACGCGGGGATCAGGCCGTTCCGACGCGGTCGGCGAAGTGGCAGGCGGCCCAGTGGCCGACGTCCCCATGGCCGGCGGTGACCGGGTCGAGGCGCGGCGCCTCGACCGTGCAGCGGTCCTGGCGCAGCGGGCAGCGGGGGTGGAAATGACAGCCCGACGGCGGGTTGAGCGCGCTCGCGATCTCGCCCTTCGCCTTGTCGCGCGCGGTCGCCGCGTGCTGGCGGA
>NZ_JAYSFE010000203.1:0-5105 GCF_041913585.1 Allostella sp. | reverse complement strand
GCCGCCTTCGGCATGAGCCTGCCGGTCGCCATGGAGAGCTTCGCCAAGGCGCGGCCGCAGTTCCATGTCCGCAGCCTGTCGCTCTCCTTCCCCGAGGCGCGCATCGACGGCGTCGGCACCGTGCGCTTCGCGCCGGAGGCGCCGCAGATGGCGAGCGGCACCTTCGACGTGAAGCTGGCCGGGCTCGACGACCTGATCGAGAAGCTGGGCCGCGCGCCCAAGAGCGACGAGGAGGCGACGGCGGTGGTGGCGCTGACCTTCCTGCGCGGGCTCGGCAAGCCGACCCCCGGTCCCGGCGGCAAGCCGATCTATGTCATCCAGGTGCAGGTCGGCGAGGACGGCAAGGTCTTCGCCAACGGCATCGACGCGATGAAGGTGATCGAGCTCCTCGACAAGGCGCGCTGACCCGGGCGGCCGGAGGTCAGCCCTTGCGGACCTTCGGCTGGGCCCGCGGCGGCACGACGCCGCGGCCGAGGAACCAGGCCGGGACCATCGCCGCCACGAACACGAAGGACACTGCCAGGAAGGCGTCCTGGAAGGCCATCGTGTTGGCCTGGGCATAGAGCACCCGGCCGAGGAAGTTGTAGGCCATGCCGGTGCGCTCGATCCCCTGGAGCCCGGCTTCGCCGATCATCCGCTTGAGGAGCTCGACATAGGCGAGCGTGTCCGGGTTGCCGGCCGTCTGGGTCGCGGTCAGGATTTCCGCGTGGAAGGCGGTGCGGTACTCGATGATGAAGGCGAGGCCGTTGACCCCGAAGGCGGCGCCCATCATGCGGATGAAGTTGATGGCGCCCGACCCCTGGCCGATCAGGCCGGGCGGCAACGCGCGGAGCGCGCTCGAGTTGACGTTGGAGACGACGAAGGCGAGGCCGGCCCGGCCGAAGGTGACCAGGAACACCATCATCCACCAGCCGGTGTTGACGTCGCAGCCGGCGAGGAAGACGCCGGCGATGGCGAAGGTGCCGAGCCCGAAGAGGATCGGCCCGTGCGGCCGGACATAGTCGGAGAGCCGGCCGGCGATCGGAAAGAGGAACACGAGGACGAGCCCGGCCGGCATCAGCATCATGCCGGCACCGGTCGGCGTGAGCTGCAGGATCTGCTGGGCGAAGAGCGGGATCAGGTACATCGAGCCGAACATGCCGGCGCCGAAGACAAGCGCCACCACCGAGGCGCAGGCGAAGCGCGGCACCCGGTAGAGTGCCATGTTCAGCATCGGGTTGGGGATCGCGAGTTCCCACAGGATGAGGGCGACGGCGGCCACGATCGCGACCGTGACCAGCACCACCAGTTCGACCGACGACCAGCCCCAGCGCTGGCCGTTCGACAGCGCGTTGAGGAGACAGGTGACGGCGAGGGCGATGAGGGAGAGGCCGATCCAGTCGAACCGGGTGCGCGGCGCCGAGGCGTCGCGCCCGGGAAGGAAGACCAGCGCCATCATGATGCCGAGCGCGCACATCGGCAGGCTGCCGAGGAAGACGTAGCGCCAGCCGTAGGCGTCGACGATGAGGCCGCCGAAGGTGGGGCCGAGCGCCGGGCCGAGGATGACCCCCATGCCGAAGATGCCGCTGGCCAGCCCGCGGTCGTTGGGCGGGAAGAGCTGGAAGATGGTCATCAGCGCCAGCGGCTGGCTGACGCCGGCGCAGGCGCCCTGCACGACGCGGGCGAGGATCACCATCTCGATCGAATCCGCGGACTCGCCGACCAGCGCCGCCACCGAGAAGATGCCCATCGCGGCGATGAAGATGGCGCGCGCGCCGAACCGGTCGCGCAGCCAGGCGACCGTCGGCATGGCGGCGGTGCTGGCGGCGAGGAAGCCCGTCGACAGCCAGTGCGCCTTGTCCTGGCCGACGCCGAAGGCTCCCATGACGTCGGGGATGGCGACGTTGGTCATGGTCGAGGACAGGATGCTGGCCAGCATCCCGCAGAGGACGGTCGCCGTCGCCAGCCACTTGTAGGCCGGGCCGAGTTCCGCGCGCCCGGCGTCAGCGACTGCCGACATCGACCACCACCTCGACCATCATCCCGGGCGAGAGGACGAGGTCCTTCGCGTCGAGGTCGATGCGGACGGGCAGCCGCTGCGTCACCTTGGTGAAGTTGCCGCTCGGGTTGGGGGTCGGCAGCAGGGCGAAGTTGCTGGTCGCGGTGGTGCCGATGCGGGTGATCCGGCCGGTGATGGTCTGCCCGGGATAGGCGTCGATCTTGATCTCGACCGGCTGTCCCGGCTGGACCCGGCCGATCTGGGTCTCGCGGATGTTGGCCTCGATGCGGACGTCGTTCGGATCGTGGATGAGGAAGATGCGCTGTCCGGCGTCGACGAATTCGCCGAGCCGGACGAAGCGGCGGTCGACGACGCCGTCGATCGGGCTGCGCACGACGCGGTCCTCGACATCGGTGCGGGCCCGGGCCAGCCGCGCCGCCACCTCGGCTTCGCGATGGCGCAGACGCTCGATCTCCTGCGTCAGCATGCCGATCTGCAGGCGTTCGGTCTCGACCTCGGCCAGCTTGGCGCGCGCGGCGGTGATGTCCGCCTGGGCCCGCGCATGGCCATGCTGGGCCTGGAGGAAGACGGCGCGCGCGCGGTCGAGGTCGCGCTGGGCCATGACGCGGGCGGCGATCAGCTTCTCGGCGCGCTGGTACTCGTCGCGGGCGAGCGTCAGCTCGGACGCGCGCGCCGCCAGCACCGACTGCAGGGCCTGCACCTGGGCGCGTTCGCTCTCGACGCGGGACTGGGTGCGCTCCTCGATGAGACGCACCTCGGCCTGGACGCGCGCCCGCTCCGACGCCACCCCCGCCGTCTCGGCGGCGAGCTGCTGGACCTGCAGTTCGGCGTTGCGGCTGTCGAGCCGGGCCAGAACCTGGCCGCGGGCGATGCGGGCGCCCTCGTCGACCGCGAGCTCGTCGAGGATGCCCGCCACCCGGCTGGAGATGGTCGTCATGTCGGCGACGATGCGCGCATCCGTTTCGTAGACATGGATGGTGCGGTCGTGGACCCAGTTGGCGGCCAAGGCGACCAGGGCCATCGCCGCCACCACGACGATCCCCGCCAGGATGCGCTTGCGACGCCTCCGGGGATCGGCGACGCGCGTCGCGGTACCGAGCTTGAGGTCGGGTGCGACGTCGTTCATCGACGTCGCGCGCCCGCGGAAAGGCGGCGGGCGCAGCGCCGGAAGAGGCAGATCATCAGGCCGAGTTCGTCCGCCGGATCGGGATCGAGCCGTGCGCCTTCCGTCTAGACAGGTCCGAAAGTTGCCCCAACATCGCGCGAATCGACGGGCGATTCCACTGGTTTCCCGCAAGCGCTCTCATCCGGGCACGGGCGACCGCGATTGACAGCCGCGCCCGCCGCCCGGATCGTGGCCGCCCCACTCCCACCCGGCCCCCGTCGATGGACCTGTCCTTCACCCCCGAGCAGGAAGCGATCCGCGCCCAGATCGAGCGCATCTGCGCCCGCTTCGGCCCCGACTACTGGCTGGCCCGGGACACCGACGGCCGCTTCCCGGACGAGTTCGTCGCCGCCATCGCCGAGGGCGGCTGGCTCGGCATCGCCATGCCGCCCGACCATGGCGGGGCGGGCCTCGGGATCACCGAGGCGGCCCTGATGCTGCAGACGATCGCGGAATCGGGCGCGGCGATGGCCGGCGTCTCGGCCGTCCACATGAACATCTTCGGGCCCAACCCGATCGCCGTCTTCGGCACGCCCGAGCAGAAGCAGCGCTTCCTGCCGCCGCTCATCGCCGGCCGCGAGCGCGCCTGCTTCGGCGTCACCGAGCCCGACGCCGGCCTCGACACCAGCCGCATCCGCACCCGCGCGGTGCGCAAGGGCGACCGCTACGTCGTCGACGGCCGCAAGATCTGGACCTCGACCGCCCAGAGCGCGAGCAAGATCCTGCTGCTCGCCCGCACCACCCCGATCGAGGAGACGGCGCGGCCGATGGACGGGCTGTCGCTCTTCTATACCGACCTCGACCGCCGCCGGATCGAGGTGCGGGAGATCGCCAAGATGGGCCGGCACGCGGTCGATTCGAACGCGCTCTTCATCGACGGACTGGAAGTCCCGGTCGAGGACCGCATCGGCGAGGAAGGCCAGGGCTTCCGCTACCTGCTGCACGGCCTCAACCCCGAGCGGATCATGGTCGGGGCCGAGGCCGTCGGCATCGGCCGGGCGGCGCTGGCGCGGGCGGTGCAGTACGCCAAGGACCGGGTCGTGTTCGGCCGCCCGATCGGCCAGAACCAGGCCGTCCAGCATCCGCTGGCCGAAAGCTGGATGGAACTGGAGGCGGCCAACCTGATGATCTTCAAGGCGGCCGGCCTCTACGACCGCGGCCTGCCCTGCGGCGCCGAGGCCAATGCCGGCAAGTATCTCGGCGCCGAGGCCGGCTTCCGCGCCTGCACCCGGGCCGTCATGACCCACGGCGGCTACGGCTACGCGGCCGAGTACCATGTCGAGCGCTTCCTGCGCGAGGTCATGATCTGCCGCATCGCGCCGGTCAGCCCCGAACTCGTCAAGTGCTACGTCGCCGAGCGCGTGCTCGGGCTGCCGAAGAGCTACTGACACTCACCCCGGCGCGTGTGCCGCCCGGGAATCGGGCGGGGCGTCGTCGCGCTCCTCCATGCCGTAGTCGCGCAGGACCGCCGCGACCCGCAGCCGGTAGCGGGCAAAGACATGGTCCCGCCCCGCCGCCTGTGCCTGGCGATGCGCCGCCGCCGCCCGCCAGCGCGCGACCGCCGCCTCGTCGCGGAAGAAGGAGAGCGACAGGACCTTGTCGGGGTCGGCCAGGCTCTGGAACCGCTCGACCGAGACGAAGCCGTCGATCGTCTCCAGCACCGGCCTCAGGTCGGCCGCGATGTCGAGATAGGTGTCGCGCAGTCCGGGCCGCGGCACGAACTCGAAGATGACGGCGATCATGGCTGCGCCTCGACCGGCTCGAGGAAGGTCCGTTCCTCCGACAGGATGAAGCGCAGGCGCTCCGCCATGGCGAAGTTGGCGGCCCCGGCCGGATCCGCCTTGAGGCGGCGGCGATAAGCCTCGTAGGCGGCGAGGCTTTCGAATCCGATCAGCGCCAGCGCGACGTTGTTGGTGCCCTCGTGCGGCAGGAAATAGCCGA
>NZ_JAYSFE010000202.1:0-5133 GCF_041913585.1 Allostella sp. | reverse complement strand
CATCTTCGTCGCCAGCACGATCATGCCCTCGGTCGTGGCCGAGATCGGCGGCCTCGCCTACTACGCGTGGAACGCGACGCTCTTCATCGTCGGTTCGATCGTCGGCTCGGCCCTGGCATCCGACCTGCTCGGCCGGCGCGGCGCCCACGGCGCCTACCGCCTCGCCGCAGCCGCCTTCGCGGCCGGCTCGCTGCTGGCCGCGCTCGCCCCGTCCATGCCGGTGCTGCTCGCCGCGCGCGCGCTCCAGGGACTGGGCGGCGGGCTCCTGTTCGCCCTGTCCTACGCCGTCATCCGCCTCGTCCTGCCGCAGCCGCTATGGCCGCGGGCGATCGCGCTCGTCTCCGGCACCTGGGGCGTCGCCGCGCTGTCGGGGCCGTTCGTCGGCGGCATCTTCGCCGAACTCGGCCAATGGCGCCTCGCCTTCTGGGCGGTGCTGGCGGCGACCGGCGCCTTCTACGCCCTCTGCACCCGGGTCCTGCCCGCCCCGTCCGCCGCGCCGCCGGCCGGACCGGCGGGCCGTTTCCCCAGCCGCCGCCTCGCCCTGCTGGCCGGGGCCGCACTCGCCATTTCCGGCGCCAGCGTCGTGCCCAGCCTCTGGATCAACGCCGCCGGGATCGCCGTCGCCGGCCTGCTGCTCCTCGCCATGGTGCGACTGGAGCGCGCCGCCAGCGTGCGGCTCCTGCCGTCCGACGCGCTGCGCCCGGCGACGCCGCTCGGCGCCGTCTACCTCACCATGGCGCTCATCACCGTCGGCACCAACGCCATCGTCTTCGTGCCGCTGCTGCTGCAGGTGCTGCATGGCCGCTCGCCGCTCGGCGCCGGCTATCTCACCGTGCTCCAGGCCCTGGGATGGACCCTGGGATCGCTGCTGTCGGCCGGATCCGCGCCGCGCCGGGCGATGCGGGCGATGGTGCTCGGTCCGGCGGCGATGGCGACCGGTCTCGCACTCCTCGCGTGGCGGATGCCGCTGCCGAGCGGCGACGAACCGCTGGCGATCGCCGGCATCGGCCTCCTGCTGGGGATGGTCGGGCTCGGCGTCGGGTTCGCCTGGCCGCATCTCCTGACCCGCGCCATGACGGTCGCGAGCGAGGCCGAGCGCAGCCTGGCCAGTTCCTCGATCTCGACGGTGCAACTCGTCACCAGCGCCTTCGCCTCGGCGCTGGCGGGGGTCGTCGCCAATCTCGGCGGCATCATCGAGCCGGGCGGGGCGGCAGGTGCCGCCAGCGCCGCCTTCTGGCTCTTCGCCACCTTCACGCTGGGCCCGTTCGCCGCCGCGGCCGCAGCCGCCGCCCTCATCCTGCCCGGGCTCAGGTCTGCAGGAACAGGAGCATCGACGCGCCCACCAGGGCGAGCCCGAGATTGACGCCCCACCAGCCCTGACGGCGCTGCGCTTCCGGGCGGTCGCGGTCGCGCAAGCGCTGCAGCCCGTACCAGACGAGAAGCACGCCGCCGCCCAGCATCAGGCCGAGGATCGTCGCGAGACCGCCCGCGGGCATCGGCGTCAGCCCTCCGCCTCGACCGGCTGGTCGCCCAGCGCCACCATCATCTGGAAGACCTCGGCGGTCGCATGGGCGAGCCGCACCGGGTCGGTCGCGCGCAGCACGATCGCCGTTCCCGGCCGCCCCATGCGGAAGAAGGGATAGCTGCCGATCTCGACATCCTCGAAACGGTCCTGGATCGCCGACAGGTCGGCCGCCATCGCCCCTTCGGTGAGCCCGCTCGTCACCGTGCGCGACCGCATCGGCAGGCCGCCGGAGAGGCGGTGCTTCACGCCCTCGAACATGACCCGCATGATCGACGGCACGCCCGCCAGCACGAAGACATTGCCGATCTGGAAGCCGGGCGCGATCGAGATCGGGTTGTCGATCAGGGTCGCCCCCTCGGGCGTGTTCGCCATCCGCAGCCGCGCCTCGTTGAGGCCGCCCGGCGGATAATGCTGCTGCATCCGCCGCACCGCCTCCGGGTGGCGGACCAGCGGCAGGCCGAAGGCGGCGGCGACGCATTCCGAGGTGATGTCGTCGTGCGTCGGCCCGATGCCGCCCGTGGTGAAGACGTAGTCGAACTGCGCCCGCACCGCGTTCACGGTGTCGATGATGGTGTCGCGCACGTCCGGGATGACGCGCGCCTCCATCAGCCGCACGCCCGCCTCGTTCAGCTGCTCGGCCAGGAAGGCGAGGTTCTCGTCGCGCGTCCGGCCGGACAGGATCTCGTTGCCGATGATGAGGACACAGGCGGTGACGGTCTTCCGCTCGGGGCTGGAATCGGACACGGTTTCTCCTCTGGCCGAGTGCGGGAGAGGTTCTACCCGAGAACCCGGCCGGTCGCCTACCGGGAGGGAGGTCCCGAAGCCATGCTGGCCCGACACATCGCCGCGTTCGAGCTCTCGCCGTTCCTGCCGCAGATCGACGATGCCCCGTGGGTGCTGACCCTGGCCCTGCCCGACATCCTGGACCGGCTCCTGCCGACGCTGACGCCGGGCTTCGCCGTCCGCGACGGCGTCGCCGTCCATCGCGAGGCGATCATCGAGGGCGGCGCGATCGTCAAGGGTCCCGCCATCGTCGGTGCCGGCTGCTTCGTCGCCGCCGGCGCCTATCTGCGCGGCGGCGTCTATCTCGACGACGGCTGCACCATCGGGCCCGGCTCGGAGGTCAAGTCGTCGATCCTCTTCGCCGGCAGCCGGCTCGCCCACCTCAACTTCGTCGGCGACTCCATCCTCGGCGCCGACGTCAACTGCGAGGCCGGCGCGGTGATCGCCAATTTCCGCAACGAGCGCGCCGACCGCCGCATCCGCATCCGCCACGCGGAGGGCGTGATCGACACCGGTGTCGAACGGTTCGGGGCCCTGATCGGCGACGGGGTGCGCATCGGTGCCAATGCGGTGGTCGCGCCCGGCGCGATCCTGGCGCCGGGCGCGGTGGTCGGCCGCCTCGCCCTCGTCGACCAGTCGCCGGAGGCCTGACCGCCCGGCGATGCGCTTCGTCCACCCGCTCCGTCCCGCCACCCTCGTCCGCCGCTACAAGCGGTTCCTCGCCGACGTCCGCCTCGCCGACGGGCGCGAAGCGACGGTCCACTGCCCCAATCCGGGTGCCATGCTGGGCCTCGCCCGGCCCGGTGCCGAGATCTGGCTGTCGCCCGCGGGCCCCGGCCGCAAGCTCGCCTTCGGCTGGGAACTGGAGCGGGTCGCGGACGGGCTGGTGGGAATCCACACCGGGCATCCCAATATCATCGTCGCCGAGGCGGTGGCGGACGGTCGCGTCCCCGAGCTGGCCGGGTACGAGGCGGCGCGGCGGGAGGTCGCCTACGGCCGCAACTCGCGCATCGACCTGCTGCTGACCGGTGCCGGGCGGACACCCTGCTGGGTCGAGGTCAAGAATGTCCACCTGCGCCGCGGCGACCGGGCCGAGTTCCCCGACTGCGTGACGCTGCGCGGCGCCAAGCATCTCGAGGAACTGGGCGATCGCGTCGAGGCGGGAGAGCGGGCGGTCATGCTATATGTGGTGCAGCGAGGCGATTGCGACCGCTTCGCCATTGCCGCGGACCTCGACCCCGGCTATGCCAGGGCGTTCGCGCGGGCCGCTGCCCGCGGCGTCGAGACGATGTGCTACGCTTGCGACGTGCGGACGGACGGGATCGATCTCGCCCGGCCGCTGCCCCTGACGACCGAGGGAAACCGCTGAGGGGGTATCGAGATGAGGGAAGATGCCGAAATGAACCGCAGCCTCGCCGTCCGCCAGGACCCGGAAGAGCGCAGCATCAAGATCCACGGGCCGGACGCTCTCGTCGGCATGATGGCGGCCGGCCGGCTCGCGGCCGCGACGCTCGACTTCATCACGCCGCACGTCCATCCCGGCGTCACGACCGAGCACCTGAACAAGCTCTGCCACGACTTCATCGTCGACCATGGCGCGGTGCCGGCACCGCTCAACTACAAGGGCTTCCCCAAGTCCATCTGCACCTCGATCAACCATGTCGTCTGCCACGGCATCCCCGGCGAGAAGCGGCTGCTCGACGGCGACATCATGAACATCGACGTCACCGTGATCCTCGACGGCTGGTACGGCGACACCAGCCGCATGTATCTCGTCGGCGACAAGGTGCCCCTGAAGGCGCGGCGCCTCGTCGACGTGACCTACGAGGCGATGATGCGCGGCATCCGCACCGTGCGCCCGGGCGCGACCGTGGGCGACATCGGGCATGCCATCCAGAGCTACGCCGAGGCGCAGCGCTTCTCGGTCGTGCGCGACTTCTGCGGCCACGGCATCGGCCGCATCTTCCACGACGCCCCGTCGATCCTCCACTACGGCCGCCCGGGCCAGGGGCCGGTGCTCCGGCCGGGGATGTTCTTCACCGTCGAGCCGATGATCAATGCCGGCCGCTACGACGTGAAGATCCTGGCCGACGGCTGGACCGCGGTCACCAAGGACAAGTCGCTCTCGGCGCAGTTCGAGCACACGGTCGCCGTCACCGAGACCGGGTACGAGATCATGACCCTGTCGCCGGCGGAGCTGCACCAGCCGCCCTACCGGGCCGCCTGAGGCCGAGGGCGGCCGCATGGCGCGCGCGTCGAACCGTTCCGGGCTCGACGACGCCGGCCTCCTGCCGCTCGAGCCCGCCGACTACGAGGGCCATCGCGAACGCCTGCGGGAGCGCTTCCTGGCCGGCGGCGGCGACGCGCTGGCGGACTACGAGCTGCTCGAGCTCATTCTCTTCCTCGCCATCCCGCGGCGCGACGTGAAGCCGATCGCCAAGCGGCTGATCGGGCGCTTCGGCAGCTTCCACGCCGTGCTCGCCGCCGACGCCGCCCAGCTCGCCACCGTCCGGGGCATCGGCGAGGCGACGGCGGCGGCGATCAAGGCGGTCCATGCCGCAGCATTGCGCTTTGCCCGCGAGGCGATCATCGACCGGCCGATCATGGGCTCGTGGCAGAAGGTCATCGACTATTGCCGCGCCGCCATGGCCCACAACGAGAACGAGGAGTTCCGCGTCCTCTATCTCGACGCCAAGAACGGCATCATCCACGAGGAGCAGCAGCAGACGGGGACCGTCGACCACACCCCCGTCTACCCGCGCGAAGTGGTGAAGCGGGCGCTGGAGCGCGGTGCGTCGGCCATCATCATGGTCCACAACCATCCC
>NZ_JAYSFE010000201.1:0-5199 GCF_041913585.1 Allostella sp. | reverse complement strand
CCCTAGGATGCCCCTCCCCGCCCCCGAACCGGATCCGCCAGCCCATGGGACCCCTCGACGGCATCACCGTGATCGACTTCTCGACCCTGCTGCCCGGGCCGCTCGCCACCCTGATCCTGGCCGAGGCCGGCGCCACGGTGCTGAAGATCGAGCGCCCGGGCACCGGCGAGGACATGCGCTCCTACCCGCCGGCCTTCGGCCGCGACGGCGGCGCCAATTTCGCCCTCCTCAACCGCGGCAAGCGCTCGATCGCCATCGACCTCAAGGCGCCGGGCGCCATCGACCGGCTGCTGCCGCTCGTCGACCGCGCCGACGTCGTCGTCGAGCAGTTCCGGCCGGGCGTCATGGACCGCCTCGGGCTCGGCTGGGACCGCCTGTCGCAGCGCAACCCGCGCCTCGTCTACTGCTCCATCACCGGCTACGGCCAGGCGGGACCGAAGTCGCAGATCGCCGGCCACGACCTCAACTACATGGCCGAGACCGGGCTGCTCGCCCTCGCCGCCGGCCCCGACGGCGCCCCGGTCGTGCCGCCGGCGCTGGTCGCCGACATCGCCGGCGGCACCTACCCCGCCGTCATCAACATCCTGCTGGCGCTGACCGAGCGCCAGCGCACCGGCGCCGGGCGGCGGCTCGACATCGCCATGACCGACAATCTCTTCACCTTCATGTACTGGGCGATGGGCGACGGCATCGCCGGCGGCGAATGGCCGCGGCCGGCGGGCGGCCGGGTCACCGGCGGCTGGGCCCGCTACCGCATCTACCGCACCGGCGACGACCGGTTCGTCGCCGCCGCACCGCTGGAGGACCGGTTCTGGTCGATCTTCTGCGACGTCCTCGACCTGCCGGACGCCGCGCGCAACGACCAGGCCGATCCCGAGGGCGCCGCCCGCATCGTCGCCGACCGCATCCGGTCGCGGACCGCGGCCGAGTGGCAGGCCGCCTTCGCCGGCCGCGACTGCTGCTGCGTCGTCGTCAACAGCCTGGAGCAGGCGATGGCCGACCCGCACTTCGTCGGCCGCAGCCTCTTCTCGCGCGGCCTGCTCGACGGGCTGGGCGGCCGCATGCCGGCCCTCAGGACCCCGGTCGTGCCGGAGATGACGGCGACCCCGGCCGAGGCCGGCTATCCGGCGCTGGGCGAGGCGAACGGCCTGCTCGGGGGCTGACCCCGGGCGCGGCTGACCGCGCCGACGAAGGCGCGGACATGGTCGTCGGCCGGCCGCTCGAGGATATCCGCGGGGGTGCCGACCTGGACGACGGCACCGTCGCGCAGGATCGCGATCCGGTCCGCCAGCCGGGCCGCCTCGTCGAGATCGTGGGTCACGAAGAGGATCGTCCGGGAATGCGCCCGCGCGAGGGCGGCGAGTTCGTCCTGGAGCTCGACCCGGGTCAGGGGATCGAGCGCCGAGAAGGGCTCGTCCATGAGCAGGACGGGCGTCCCGACCGCGAGCGCACGGGCGAGCCCGACGCGCTGGCGCATCCCGCCCGACAGGGCCCGGGGCAGCCGGTCCTCGTAGCCGGAGAGGCCGACCCGGCCCAGCCAGTCGCGGGTCACGGCCTCGCGCGCCGCCCGCGCCTCGCCGCGGATCTCGAGGCCGTAGGCGGCATTCTCCAGCACCGTGCGATGCGGCAGCAGGCCGAAATGCTGGAAGACCATGGCGACCCGGCCGCGGCGGAACGCCTCCAGGCCGCGGCGGTCGAGCCCGGCGACGTCGACCCCGTCGACGCGAATGCGCCCCTCCGTCGGCTCGACCAGGCGGTTGACGTGGCGGATCAGCGTCGACTTGCCGGACCCCGACAGCCCCATGACGGCGAAGAACTCGCCCGCGCCGACCGACAGCGAGACGTCCGCCAGCGCCAGCACATGGCCGCCGGCCAGCAGCTCCGCCTTGCCGGCTCCCGCCCGCCAGGCGGCCAGCGCGCGCCGCGGGCGGGGGCCGAAGATCGTCGTCACCCCCTCGATCTCGATCGCCGGCATCGCGGCTCAGGTGCCGCGGTCCTGAAGGCGCCGCCCCCAGGCCTGGGTGATGCGGTCGAAGGCGACCGCCAGCAGCACGATCCCCAGTCCGCCGACGAATCCCTGCCCCGCGTCGCCCCGCTGCAGGCCGAGCAGCACCGTCTCGCCGACCCCGCGGGCGCCGATCATCGAGGCGATGACGACCATGCCGAGGGCCATCATCACGGTCTGGTTCAGCCCCTGCATGATGGAAGGGAGTGCGAGCGGCAATTCGACCCCCCAGAGGAGCTGGTGCGGGCTCGCTCCGAAGGCGCGCGCCGCCTCGACCGCGGCCGCGTCGACCTGGCGGATGCCGAGATCGGTCAGCCGCACCAGCGGCGGCGTCGCATAGACGACGGTGGCGAGAATCGCCGGGACCTTGCCGAGGCCGAACAGCATCGCCGCCGGGATGAGATAGACGAAGGACGGGATCGTTTGCATGAGGTCGAGCACGGGCGCGAGCACGGCGCGGACCCACCTCTGCCGCGCCGCCAGCACGCCGAGCGGCAGTCCGAGGAGGACGGCAATCGCGACCGACACGAGCACGATCGCCACCGTCTGCATCGCCTGGTCCCAGAGGCCGAGGGCGCCGACGCCCCACAGCACCGCCGCCATCGCCGCCGCCAGCCGCAGGCTCCGGCCCGCCGCCAGCGCCAGGCCCGCGGCCGCGGCGAGGACCACGGGCGCCGGCACCGCGCGCAGGGCCTGTTCGAGACCGACCAGGATCACCAGCAGCGCGTCGGACACCGCCTGGAACCCGTCGCCATAGGCGACGACCAGGTGATCGACGGCGGCGTTGACGGCGCGCCGAAGCGGCCCTGCGAGATCGGGAAACAGGCGCGGTCTCCGCCCGCCCGACCGGTCAGAGCGCGGCCTTGACGCGGGCCGCCACGTCCGCCGGCACCCAGCGCTGCCAGACCTCGGGGTGCGTCTTCAGGAAATGGCGCGCGGCATCCTCGGCCTTGCCGCCACTGTCCTGCATGAACGCCAGCGCCTCGGACACCAGCGCCCCCGTCGTCTCGTAGGCGTCGAGGAAGCGCGCGATGCCGGGTGCCTTGTCGGCGAAGGCGCTGTTGATCCCGACCACGACCTTGACGACGGGGTAGGCGACGGCCCGGGTGACCCTGGTCGGGTCCTTCTCGGCCGTCATCGCGTCCCATGCCGCCTGGTCGAAGGCCGGCTCCTCGAGCATCACGAGATCGCCGCCGATCTTGCCGAGGAGCCAGGTCGGTCCCCAGTAGTAGAAGAGGATCGGCTGCCGGCGCTTGACGGCGCTCTCGGCGGCGGCGGCGAGCGCCGCCCCGGTGCCCGGCCGGAAGTTGGTGAAGTGCGGCGTCAGCCCGTAGGCGTGCAGCTTCTTCTCGTTCACCACTTCGCATTGCCAGCCGGCGACGCAGTTGTAGAAGCGGCCCTTGGACGGCTCTTCGGGATCGCGGAACACCGCCTTGTGCTGCGCCAGGTCGCGGACCGAGCGCAGCCCCTTCGCCGGCGCCGCGTCGCCCTCGACGACATAGCGCGGCACGAACCAGCCCTGCGTCGCGTCGGGGAAGTTGGTCCCGTGCTCGCGCACCTGACCGGCCGCGGCCGCCTTGGTCCAGGCTTCGGGCTGGTTGTTCGACCAGATCTCCATCAGCACCTGGACGTCGCCGCGCGCCAGGCCGTTGATGAGGGGAATGGTCGAGCCCGGGATCTGGTCGACCTTGCAGCCATAGCCCTTGGCGAGGACGAACTGGGCGAGCGCGGTGTGGAAGGCCGCGGAATCCCAGTCGAGCGCACCGAAGACCACCGGCCCGTCGACCTCGCATTTCGCTTCGGCCGCCGTGGCGGCGCCGGCACACGCCAGCGCGGCAATGGCGGCCGCCGCCATCCTGAGGATACTCGTCATGGCTCGTCCTCCCCGAGAGCAGCGCATCGGATACCGGTCGACCCTCCCGTAGGGCCCCCGCCCTGTCAACCATCCCGAGCCGTGGCGCGCAAGCCGCGGCCGCGCCCGTATATAGTCGCCCGTGGCGAATCGGCCCCGGCTGTCCGGCGGGAGGAAGAGGATCGAATGGTGGAGAATGCGGCGACGGCCGGACCGCCGCGGCCGCTGCAGGGCTCGCGGCTCTTCGGAGCCAACTGGATGGCGGGGCAATCGGCGTTCGTGATCCGCCTGGCCGGCGGTTATGCCCCGGCGACGTGGATCGCGACGCTCGATCTGATGCGCCGCATGATGCCGGCCGGGCTGCCCGCCGGCTATGCCGAGCCGGAGCCGGCCACCCTGCCGGACGCGGTCGAGCGGCTGGCCCGGCTCCTCCTCGACTGGTGCGGGCATCCGGTCGCGCCGCTGGAGCGCACCGCGCTCGGCCAGGACACACGCGGGCATGCCGCGATCGCGATGGGCAGCCCGGAGATGACCTCGGCAGCCTGCGTCTTCGCGATGCGCATCCTGTCGCGCGCGGCCGGCATGCCGCCGGCGACCGACGAGTGGGTCGAGCAGATGCGCCAGCGCCTGCTGCAGGCGCAGACCGACGGCGCGCAATGGCTGAAGTCGTCGCGCAAGTTCATCGCCGCCGCCGCCGAGGCGCGCGGCATCCCGTGGCGGGTGTTCACCCCGGCATCACATGTCCTCCTCCTCGGCGAGGGGCGCTACGGGCGCCGGTTCGACGCCTCGGTGACCTGGCGCACCTCGGTCCTGGCAACCTCGATCGCCGGCAACAAGCGCAGCGGCAACCTCACCCTGCGGCGCGCCGGGCTGCCGGCGCCCCTGCAGCTGCGGGTGGCGAGCGCCGCGGAGGTGGAGGCGGCGCTGCCGCGGCTCGGCCTGCCGCTGGTGCTGAAGCCGACGGCGCTGCGCGAGATGCAGGGGATGCGCATCGTCTACCGCGCCGAGGACATCGCCGCCGCCTTCGCCCACTCCAGCAGCTTCGAGCAGCCGATCGTCGCCGAGACCTACATTCCCGGCAACGAGTACCGGGTGCTGGTGCTGGACGGCGAGGTGATCGCCGCCTGCCTGCGCCTGCCGGTGACGGTCACCGGCGACGGCCGCACGACGATCGCCGGGCTCGTCGAGGCGGAGAACCGCGACCCGCGGCGCGGTCCGCTCGACCTCGGCTTTCCGCTGGCGCCGATCCGCATCGAGGCACTGGCGGAGCGCTACCTCGCCGAGTGCGGCCGATCCCCGGCCGACGTGCCGGCGGCCGGCGAGGTCGTGCAGGTCCACCCGC
>NZ_JAYSFE010000200.1:0-5317 GCF_041913585.1 Allostella sp. | reverse complement strand
GCCTTCACCGCCAGCCTGATCGCCGCCGCCGGCTCGACCGCGATCCTGATCCCGCCCTCGATCGCCTTCATCGTCTACAGCGTGCTCGTGCCGAGCGCGTCGGTGCCGGCGCTCTTCGCCGCCGGGATCCTGCCCGGCATCCTCGCCGGCCTGTCGCTGATGGTGCCGATCGTCCTCATCTCCCGCCATTACGGCTTCGGCGACCGCTACGAGGGCGAGCGGCCGCGCGTCTGGGCCAGCCTCAAGGATGCGTCCTGGGGGCTGCTGGCACCGGTCATCATCCTGGGCGGCATGCGCACGGGCGCCTTCACGCCGACCGAGGCGGCGGTCGTCGCGGTCTTCTACGGGCTGGCGGTCGGCGTCCTCGTCTATCGCACGATCGACCTGCGCGGGCTCTACCGGCTGCTCGTCGAGGCGGGCGAGATCTCCGCCGTCGTGATGCTGATCGTCGGCCTGGCCAGCGTCTTCGCCTGGGCCGGGTCGACGCTCGGCGCCTTCGACCAGGCGGCGAAACTGCTGCTCGGCCTCGGGCTTGGCGAGTGGGGCGTGATGGCCGTGCTGATGGGCCTGCTGATCGTCGCCGGCATGTTCCTCGACGGCGTCTCGATCTTCCTGATCCTGCTGCCGATCCTGGTGCCGATCGCCATGGCCTTCGGCTGGGACATGGTCTGGTTCGGCGTCCTGCTGACGATGAACATCGCCATCGGGCAGTTCACCCCGCCGGTCGCCGTCAACCTGATGGTCACCTGCAAGGTGGCCGGGGTGACCATGGAATCGACCGTGCCCTGGGTCATCTGGATGATCGTCGCCATGGCGTCGGCGCTGGCCCTCGTCATAGTCTTTCCCGACATCGCGCTCTGGCTGCCGCGCACGCTCGGCTACGTCTAGACCCGCTCTTCCTTCGTCTCCCGGAGAACCGCCATGGCCGCCGCCAAGAAGGTCATCATCACCTGCGCCGTCACCGGCTCGATCCACACGCCGACCATGTCGCCCTACCTGCCGCTGACCCCGGACGAGGTGGCGGCCCAGGCGATCGAGGCGGCCGAGGCCGGGGCCAGCATCCTCCATCTCCATGCCCGCGACCCGAAGAACGGCAAGCCGACGCCCGACCCGGCGGTGTTCATGGAGTTCCTGCCGCGGATCAAGCAGTCGACCGACGCGGTCGTCAACATCACCACCGGCGGCGGCCACGGCATGACCCTGCAGGAGCGGCTGGCGGCCGCCGTGCTGGCCAAGCCCGAGATGACGTCGCTCAACATGGGGTCGATGAACTTCGGCCTCTTTCCCATGCTCGACCGGCCCCGGGAGTGGAAGCACGACTGGGAGCCGCAGATGCTGGAGAATTCCCGCGACTTCATCTTCCGCAACACCTTCAAGGACATCGAATACATCCTGAAGGAGCTGGGCGAAGGCGCGGGCGTGAAGTTCGAGTACGAGTGCTACGACGTCGGCCACCTCTACAACCTGGCCCACTTCCTCGACCGCAAGCTGGTGACGCCGCCGCTCTTCGTGCAGACGATCTTCGGCATCCTCGGCGGCATCGGCGCCGACCCCGAGAACCTGATGCACATGAAGCGGACGGCCGACAAGCTGTTCGGCGACGACTACCGCTGGTCGGTGCTGGCGGCGGGCCGGCACCAGCTGCCGTTCACGACCATGGCGGCGGTGATGGGCGGCAACGTCCGCGTCGGGCTCGAGGACAGCCTCTATATCGGCAAGGGCAAGCTGGCGAAGTCGAACGCCGAGCAGGTGCGGCTGATCCGCTCGATCATCGAGAGCCTGTCGATGGAGATCGCGACGCCGGAGGAGGCGCGCGCCGAACTCGCGCTCAAGGGCGGCGACAAGGTGGCGTTCTAGACCGCCCGCCGCCGCCCGAACCCCCTCCGCGCATCTTGGAGGCGACCCTCACGGTCGTCCTGCCCGTGTTCGGCCTGCTGGCCGTGGGCTGGGCCGCCGCCCGCTTCGGCATCGTCGACGACAAGGGCGCGCGCGGGGTCGGACAGCTCGTCCTCCATGTCCTGATCCCGGCGCTGCTCTTCCGCAGCCTCGCGACCGAGCGCGGGCTCGGCCCCAACGAGCTCAAGGTCGCGGGCGCCTTCTTCATGGGCGCGCTGCTGCTCTACGGGATCGGCATGGTGGTGGCCCGGCGCGCCTTCGCCGCCCGCCTCGACGGCCAGGCGTTCATGGGCATGAGCGTCACCTTCGGCAACACGGTGCAGATGGGCATCCCGCTCGTCGTGCTGGCCTACGGCGCGAAGGGCGAGGCGCCGCTGCTCGCCATCATCACCTTCCACTCGCTGATCCTGATCTCGCTGACGACGGTGCTGGTGGAGATCGGCCAGAACCGCGGCCGCGGCCCGCTCGCCACGCTCCGGCAGAGCGTGGCGGCGCTCGCCACCCATCCGATCATCCTGGCCATCGTCGCCGGCATCGTCTGGGGGGCGACCGGCCTGGCGCTGCCCCTCGTCCTCGACCGGTTCCTGATGCTGGCGGGCGGCGGCGCCGGGCCGATGGCGCTGCTGGCGCTCGGCGCCGGCCTCAACGGCATGCACATCGCGGGCGACCTGCGCGAGAGCATCGTCGTCTCGGCGATGAAGCTGATCGCCCTTCCGCTCCTCGTCTGGCTCCTCGCCCGCCATCTCTTCGCCCTGCCGCCGCTCGAGGTCGCGGTCGCGACCATCGCCGCCGCCATGCCGACCGGCGCCAACGTCTTCATCCTCGCCCGCCGCTACGATCTCTATCTGCGGCGGGCGGCCAGCGCCGTGCTGATCTCGACGGTCGGCTCGGTGGTGACGATCTCGGTGATCCTCACCCTGCTGGCGCCGTAGCGGCGGAATTTGCCCTGGCGCAACGGCGCCGGCAGGCGGATCATCGTCGCAAATCGGACGCGCCGACCCGCCATGGCCCGCAGCATCGATCCCGAGGACTATCAGCATGTCGCCCGCCCGGTCGCGGCGATGCCGAAGGACTTCGCCGCCGGTTTCCAGATTCCGCCGCACGCCCACCCGCGCGCCCAGCTCGTCCATGCGGTCGCGGGCCTGATGTGGGTCGAGACGGAGGCGGGGGCGTGGGCGGTCCCGCCGCGCTACGCCTTGTGGATTCCCGCCGGCGTCCGCCATTCGGTGCGCATGGTGACCGCGGTCGCGATGCGCACGCTCTATGTCGACACCGGCCGCGTCGGCCGGCTGCCGCGGTGCTGCACCGTGATCGCGGTGTCGCCGCTGCTGCGCGAGCTCATCGTCGCCGCGGTGGCGGAACCGATCGAATATGACGAGGACGGTCGCGGCGGCCATGTCGTGGCGCTGCTGGTGGACGAGCTGCGCGCGTCGCCGGCGGCACCCGTCCACCTGCCGATGCCGCGCGACCGCCGTCTCGTGCGCATCGCCGACCGGCTGCTGGCGGAGCCGGCGCGCGACGACACGCTGGAGGAGTGGGGCGAGGCGGTGGGGGCGAGCCCGCGGACGCTCGCCCGCCGCTTCCGCGAGGATACCGGCATGAGCTTCGCCGAATGGCGCCAGCGCGCGCGGCTCGTCCTGGCGCTCGCCCGCCTCGCGGAAGGGGAGCCGGTCGGTGCGCTCGCCGCGGCGCTGGGCTACCGCAGCGCCAGCGCCTTCGCGGCGATGTTCCGCCGGACCATCGGCCGGCCGCCGCAGACCTATCGCCCGGGGGTCGGCGATGGCCGGGCGTAGGGCGCTCGTCGTCGGCGAACTGGCCGCGCTGGGCGCCGAGCGTCTGGCCGGCATCCTCATCGAGCGGGCGGCCGGCGACGCGGTGCTGGAACGGCGCCTGCGCATGCTGGCGGCGGTCTGCGATCCGCAGCGGCTCGCCGGCGACGTCGTCCGCCGCATCCAGCAGATGGCCCGCGCCCGGTCCCCCATGGACGCCGAGCAGGCGAGGGTGGCGGCGCGCGAGGTCGCCGACCTCCATCGTGCGATCGTCGACGACCTGGCGCCGGCGCGGCCGGCCGCGGCGGCCGAGTGCCTGTGGCAGCTGGTCGACGCCGCCCCGGCCCTCCTCGCCCGGGCCGAGTTCGGGGGCGACCGGCTCGATGCGGCGGTCGCCGCCGCCGTCGCCGACCTCGGTCGCCTGACCGCCGCGCAGGCCGATCTCGACCCGGTGGCGCTGGCGCGTCGCGTCTCGGCGGCGCTCAACGCCGACGGGACGCCGGCGACCGACGGCCTGCTCGCCGCGATGGCCGAGGCGCTGGGGACGGCCGGCCGCGCGGCGATGCGCCGGGAGGCACAGGCGGCGCTGTCGCGCCTGCCCGCCGGCGACGCCGACTGGCAGAATCGGGGGAAGCGGCTCGCCCTGGTGTCGCGCCTGCTGCAGCTGGCGGACCTCGACGGCGACGTCGACGCGTTTGCCGCGGCGGTCGCGGCCGGCGGGCTGCCCCAGCTGCATTCGGCCGAGGTGGCGCGGCGGCTGCTGGCGGCCGGCCGCGCCGCCGAGGGGCTGGACTGGATCGACCGTCACCCGCCGCGGATCGGCGCGGACGCCGCCGTCGACCTGCGCCTGGAGCTTCTGGACGCGCTTGGCCGCCGCGCCGAAGCGCAGACGCTGCGCCGCACCCATTTCGAGCGCACCTGCTCGGCCCGGCATTTGCGCACCTACCTGCAGGCCCTGCCCGACTTCGAGGATTTCGCGGAAGAACAGCGCGCCCTCGATCACGTCATGGCAGTGCGCGACCCGGCCGCGGCGCTCGACTTCCTGGTCGCATGGCCGGATCTCGGGCGGGCGGCCAGGCTCGCGGCCGACCGGCTCGACGCGTTCGATCTCGCCCGCACCGGTCCGATGCTGCGCGCGGCCGAAGCGCTCGAGGCCCGCTACCCGGAGGCAGCGGTGCGCCTGCGCCGCCGCGCGGTCGCCCTCGTCCTCGCGCACGGTGCCTCGGCCGCCTACGCCGATGCCGCCCTCGCCCTCGTCGATGCCGGCCGCGTCGCGGGCCGTGTCGCGGGCGGCCTCGAGCCCCATGCCGCCTTCGTCGCCGGCCTGCGCCGGGAGTACGGCCGCAAATGGCGGTTCTGGCAGCTCCACGACGCGGCGGGATAGGGCCACCCCGCGCGATGCAGCTCCGCCATCTCCGCTACGTCGTGGCCCTTGCCGACGAGCGCCATTTCGGCCGCGCCGCTGCGGCTTGCAACGTCAGCCAGTCGACCCTCTCGGCGGCCCTGCGGCTGCTGGAGGAGGAGATCGGCGCGCCGCTGGTCGAGCGCGACAAGCGCTTCAAGGGCCTGACCGCCGAAGGCGTCGCCCTGGTCGACTGGGCGCGGCGCATCCTGGCCGAGCGCCGGCGCCTCGACCAGGAGATCGCGGCGCT